>CANFRP010000015.1 GCA_947449535.1 Actinomycetota bacterium
CCCATCGGACCTGTAGCCCCGGAAGAACCCGGCGCACCTGCAGGACCAGGCGCTCCTACTTCACCATTAACACCCGGGCCACCAGGTAAACCAGGCAATCCTTGCGCGCCATCATTTCCATTCTCACCTTTAGCACCTTGAATACCTTGCGCGCCTTGAGCACCGGCAATTCCTTGCGCACCCGCATCGCCCTTCGGACCCGTAGGGCTTGAAGTGATATTTCCCTTGCCCGCAACTACTTTGCTTGCAGGTACAACAGGAGCTTTCAATGAAGTGGGAGTCAGCCATTTACCCGAACTCTTTGGTCCATAAATATTGAATGTAGAAATATCTATATAGAAATCTCCATTGATTCCGAGTGATGAGGCAGGCGCCCCTTTTCCATTTAACAAAGTATTGGGAATTGTTGTGGTGGTGCGACCTGCTCGCGTCAGAGTTGATGCCTTCGCTTCAAAGGGAATAAAAGTAGTTCCGATAATCACAGTCAGCGTTATCCGAACTATTAAATTGTGGGGAAGCGTTTTGTTAACCATTTTTTCTCACCTTCTTATAGCCCATTCGGGAGTGACCAAAAAGTCACGGAGCGCCAGCCTTTGGGGGTGGGGCCTAGGGAACAATGGAGCCAGCCTCGCAATATGGCCGGCAGAGCGAGGAGTTCGTGAGCAAGGCGCTGAATGAGCGTCAAAAACTCACAGATTCCACTCAGGATAATTGGCTAACCTCCCCAGCCTGAAGGTGTTATCTGCAGTCATTCAGGTGTGAGGGCACCTGAACCAATTAGTAAGAGGAGCAACATGAAGAAGAACAAAGTCGCAATCGCAGCACTTGCTGCAGCGCTTTCTTTCGGATCACTTACCGCAGCATCTGCTGACATGGGTCATGCAGTTGGTGTACCACCACAAGTTTCAACAGTTCTTTCATCTCTTGTAGCTAAGGGAACAATTACTCAAGCACAAGCAGATGCAATCACCGCTGCACTTACAGCAGCTGCGCCAACTGCGCCAGCTACACCAACACCTGGCAAGCCAGCTATTGGCGGCATGGGTGGTAAAGGTGGAATGGGCGGCATGGGTGGCAAAGGTGGTTTCGGAATGAACACCGCTGCTCGCCAATCAATCATTACTTCCACTCTAGGAATCACAGCCGATGATCTCAAAGCAGCACGCGTTGCAGGTAAGTCACTTGCAGTACTTGCTGGCGCTAAGACAGATGCTCTGATTACCGCACTTGTTAATTATGACTCCACTCAAATCGATGCAGCTGTTACTGCAAAGACCTTGACTGCGGCACAAGCAACAACACTGAAGGCAAACCTCAAGACCCGCATCACTGCTGAAGTAAATAACGTTGGCGGTATGGGTCACGGACCTGATGGCGATAACGACCACGCAATGGGTGGCGCTGCGCCAAAGATTCCTGGTGCTGCCGGCACAACAGGCACAACGACTAAGTCTTCAAAGAAGGCAACAGTCACCACAGTGAAGAAGAGCGCTTAATTAAGTAGCTTTCCCCACATTTCCCCGAAAAGAAGAAGGGCTCTTGCGAGAAATCGCAGAGCTCTTCTTCTTTTTCTTTAACAATTGAACACTCATCTGAGAGAATACATATGTGAAGATCCATATCGGAAGTGACCATGCAGGTCTTGATTTCAAGGCTGTCATCATCGCTCACTTAAAGAGCCAAGGGCACGATGTTGTGGACCATGGGCCCCACGTAATGGATCCACTCGATGATTACCCCGTCTTTTGTATTCCAGCAGCGCAAGCAGTTGCTCAAGAGCCTGGAAGTTTTGGAATAGTTCTTGGTGGCTCTGGAAATGGTGAACAAATTGCCGCCAACAAAGTAAAGGGAATTCGTGCCGCACTTGCATGGAGTATCGATACCGCAAAGCTTGCCCGTCAGCACAATGATGCAAATGTTCTCTCCATCGGAGGGCGTATGCATAGCGAAGAATTTTGCTTAGAGATGGTCGATGCTTTTCTTTCCGAGCCCTACTCCGGGGATGAACGCCATCAGCGTCGCATTAACTTAATTACTAAGTATGAGAATGAAGGAAAGTTCTAGTTCTCTTTTTACTTCTTAAATCTTGGTATAAATAAAATCTCTGACTTCGTGGCCCTTACGTAGCCCTTGTCCTTCAAATCGAGTGAGTGGACGAAAATCTGGCTTAGCGACAACTCCACCAACAAATGATTTCGAAGCGCTGAATTTTTCTGCAATCCATTCTGCATATGGAACCCAATCAGTGGCGATGTGGATATGACCGCCTGGTCTGAGCGCACCTGCAACTAATTCAACAAAATCTTCTTGCACGATGCGCCGCTTCCAATGTTTATTCTTGGGCCACGGATCTGGAAAAAAGAGATGGACCGCATCTAACTCGCCTTTGGGAAAGAAATACTGAAGCAAGACTCGGGCATCTTCTTCGACCAGGCGAATATTGGAAATCCCATATTCCCCCATTCGTGCCAAAAGCGCACCGAGACCTGGCTTATGTAATTCGACCGCGAAGAATCCATCATCCGGAAAATCGCGAGCGATGAGCGCAGTGGCTTCGCCCATTCCGGTTCCGATTTCCATGACAAGGCGCTTGGCCTCCGGAAAATGTTCGCGTGGATTAATGGCAGTTTCTTCCGGAATCCCATAGGTTGCCCAATCTTTATTGAGCGCGGTTTCTTGCGCGAGGGTGATGCGATTACCGCGGCGCTTGAAGGACCTATTGCTGGGACGTTCCATGAAAAGTAAACCTGCATTCTCTATAAGATTAGGGAAAGAGTAACCAATAGAGGAGCCATTTGTGTCAGGTGTAAATATTTCCCGAAGTGAAGCCCAAGAACGTTCTGCTCATCTTGCAATCCAGAGCTACAACGTCACTATCGATGTGACCAGTAGCGCAGAGACCTTTATTTCAAAGACGATTGCACATTTCACTTGCAATAAGCCGGGATACGACACCTTTATCGATGCCGTTGGCAAGCGAATAATCGCTGCAACACTCAATGGTGCACCTGTCGATTTTTCTAACTTCGATGGTGAATCTTTATTCCTTAAGAATTTGGCTGCGACAAATGAACTCATTATTGAGATCGAAGCGGTCTATTCCAAGAATGGCGAAGGACTTCAGCGTTCTGTGGACCCTGCCGATAACGAGGTTTATCTCTACTCACAAGGTGAAACTGCGCATATTCGCCGGATGTATCCATGCTTCGATCAGCCAGACCTCAAGGCAACTTATGAACTCACCACGATTGTTCCTAGCCACTGGGAAGTTATCTCTAATAGCCCAGTCAAGAGCCGTACCGATATCGATGGCAGCAAAAGCATTTGGCAGTTCCTTCCTACTCCCCGCATTTCGACATATATAACCGCATTCATCGCTGGCCCATATTCACATGTCCATGATGAATACAACGGAAGCAAGAAGATCCCGCTCGGTATCTATTGCCGTAAATCACTTGCAGATAAATTAGATGCAGCTGAAATCTTCACATTGACCAAGCAGGGCTTTGATTACTTTGAGAAAGTGTTCGGCTTGGCATATCCATTTGAAAAGTATGACCAAATCGCTGTCGTTGATTTCAATTGGGGCGCGATGGAGAACTCTGGCGCCGTGACATTCCGCGAAGATCTCTTAGTCTTCCGCTCTAAAGTTACCGAGCGCATGTATAGCGCTCGCGCCAACACCATCCTGCACGAAATGGCACATATGTGGTTTGGCAACATGGTCACCATGAAATGGTGGGATGACTTGTGGCTCAACGAATCATTCGCGGAATGGTCTTCCCACTTAGCCTCCGCTGAAGGCACTAAGTTCATTCAATCCTGGACCGAGTTCAACTCCGAGCGAAAGAATTGGGCATATCGCCAAGACCAACTCTCATCCACCCACCCGATCGCTGCCGATATGGTCGATATTGAAACCGTTAATTCCAACTTCGATGGTATTACTTATGCAAAAGGCGCATCAGTCCTTCAACAGCTTGTTGCACATGTTGGCCGCGATAACTTCATCGAAGGTTTAAAGAAGTACTTCGCCAAGCATGCGTGGAAGAACACCACGCTTCAGGATCTACTCGTTGAACTCGAAGCCACCAGTGGCCGCGATCTCACACCATGGGTTGCTACCTGGCTACAGACATCTGGTGTCAACACCATGCGCCCAGTACTCGAAATTTCTGGTGATACCTACATATCTGTTGGCATCGCCCAAGAAGTTCCAGCCATTCCTGCGGGTTCATCAGAACTTCGCATGCACCGCCTGGCAGTTGGGCTCTACGACAACGTGGATGGCAAAATTATTTGCCGCCGCACGATCGAACTAGATGTCTCAGGCGCTCTGACTTTTGTGCCAGAACTCGCGGGCGAGAAGATCGCAGATCTCTTGCTGATCAATGATCGCGACCTTACTTACACAAAGATTCGCTTTGATGACCGCTCAATCGCAACTTTAAAGCGCGATCTAGGAAAGATCACCGATTCATTAACTCGCGCGCTCTGCTGGTCGACCGCTTGGGATATGACTCGCGATGCAGAAATATCCGCATCTGACTTCGTCGATATCGCACTCGCCGGACTTCCCGCCGAGAAAGAGATCACTACTGTCACCATCGTCTTGACTCAAATCTCCACCGCTATCGATCTCTTTGCAACATCCGCCCATCGCGATGCGCTCAAGACAAAAGCGGCAGATGCTTACTACTCAATTCTTGCTGGTGCCGACAAGGGCAGTGATATTCAACTTCAACTTACTCGTGGCTTTGCAAATGTTGCTCATACTTCGGCGCAGAACGAGAAGCTCCAAGGCATATTAAATGGTGCTATTGCTGGTCTTGATATCGATACCGATCTACGTTGGTTACTTCTCATCGCGTTAGTAGAGCGTGGCGTACTTGGCCAAAGCGATCTAGATGCCCAACTCAACTCTGATAAAACAAAGACTGGCGAGGAATCCCATGCAATGGGTATGGCTGCGATACCAACGAAAGCTGCCAAGCAAGCTGCTTGGCAGGTAATAATCTCGGATGACACTTCTAACGCTGTTCGCTTAGCTGTGATTCGTGGATTCCAGCGCGCATCACAACGCGATCTGATCTCTCAATTTGCTGATACCTACTTCGCCGAACTACTTGATATTTGGAGCAAGGGATTTGAAGTTGGATCAACATTTGTCGAGTTGATGTATCCGGTCTATGCCACAGAACAGAGCACTCTGGATAAGACAGATGCCTGGCTCAATGGCGCTGGAAAAGATTCTCCGGTGATCTTGCAGCGATATGTCTTAGAAAATAAGGATTCACTCGCTCGTGCACTTCGTGCGCAAGCTAGAGATGCCTAAGACTTTTGCGAGTTAAGCGCTAGCTGCAGAATGCGTTAGTGGCTCGACACCAAATGGCGCCAAGTAAGGAATCCAACGAGGCTCGGTACGTCCAGTGCCAAGAATTCTCCATGCCGCGCCAACTGGTTCACGTGGGAGGGCACGTAATTTCCAGCCAATCTCTTTAAGAGTCTTATCTGCTTTGAGGTGATTGCAACGGTGACAGGCAGAGACCACATTTTCCCAAGCATGTGAACCACCACGACTGCGAGGAATGACGTGATCGATTGATGCTGCAGGTGCGCTGCAATACACGCAGCGACCACCATCGCGCGCAAAGAGTGCGCGGCGAGATAGCGGTACCGAATGACGATAAGGAATGCGAACGAATTTAACGAGACGAATTACTGAAGGAAGAATCATTTCTCCACTTGCAAAGTGAAAGATGCGCTCTGAACTTTCAACAGAAATGGCGCGCTGATTTAAGACGAGGATAAGCGCTCGCCTCTCCGATACGACACCTAGTGGCTCGTAGGTGGCGTTCAGAACCAAAGTCTGTGACACCGAACTAGCTCCTTTAACTGCGGTACCTGGCTGGGACCGATTGGTAAATACTGCACTACGCCCCCCTCTTTTGGCCTACTTTTAAAGCGAATTTCTTCTGTAGAGTTTGAGCACTATGAATGCCACGCGTATCTACCACTGGTTCTCAGGGGCTCCCCTACATATTCTCGTCATCTTGGCTATTGCCATTCTCTGCCAAGCCATTGGCGGGCGCGCTATTAATCGCGCTATCAATCGGATTGCAAACGCTGACTTTGTCCCCGGACCCAAGACCGGTACCGCTCGCCAGAAAGAACGGGCCAAGACTGCTGGTTCAGTTCTGCGTTCCACGCTGAATGGAACGATTTGGATAATTGCTGGCGCGATGTTGATGAGTGAATTTGGGCTAAATCTCGGTCCTGTTATTGCATCGGCTGGTGTACTCGGCGTAGCAATCGGACTTGGCGCCCAGACATTAGTGCGAGATGTGCTCTCCGGAATATTTATGTTGATTGAAGATCAATATGGTGTTGGTGATGAGATTAATTGCCTAGAAGTCTCTGGTGTTGTCGAGACCGTGGGGCTTCGCATCACAACTGTCCGGGATTCATCAGGAACACTTTGGTACCTTCGCAATGGTGAAATTCTTAAGATTGGTAATAAATCTCAACCTAAAAGGTAGCTACTTTTTATTCTTAAATGCCGCAATGTGGTGTGTCACTACACCAGCTATCAATCCCCAAAATGGTGATCCGAGTCCCCATGGATGAATACCAGAGACAGTAACCAAAACTGTCACCATTGCTGCTTCCCGATAATCGGGATCTTTAAATGCTTCGGTCGCGCTCGATGAAATTGCAGGAAGAATTCCGAGTCCACCGAGTGCTGCTAGAAGCGCAACAGGTAATACTGCAAAAAGCTGCAACATAGTTGTGCCAAATAACCCAACAAAAATATAAGCAATTCCGCAGACTACGCCGGCGGTATATCGTCGATTCTTATCTGGCTCGGCATGATCTCCAACCCCAATTGCTGCAGTAATTGCTGCGCTATTAACACCACTGTTGAGAAATCCTGCAGTAATAAATGAAAGGAACCCACCAGTCACAATCGCTTTATTGGTGGGCGCTTCATATCCATAACTCTTGAGCACTGCCATGCCAGGGGCGTATTGCGATGTGAGGGTCAACAAAACAATGGGAATTGCCAGAGTGACAAGTGCGCTCACCGAGAAGTGAGGATTGACCCACACTGGCCTAGCGAGTGCGAAGGTGATGTGTGGTGTGGCGATCCGCCCCATCAAAAGTGCAAGCGGAAAGCCAATCGCAAAGCTAGTAATAACTGGAGCGCGCCATTTCATTCGGCGGGCAAAGAAAAATCCAGCAACCATTGATACAACGATGACAGGGGCGGAAGGAAGTTCTCTAAAAATTCCCACGCCAAATTCAAAGAGCACCCCAGCAAGCATTGCCATGATGACTGGGTGCGGCACTGCAGTCAGAATTCGATCAAAAATTCCGGTAATGCCCACCACCATGATGAGAAGAGAGGCGATGAAGTAAGCACCAACAGCTTCTGGCAAAGAATGCGTAGCAAGACCCACTACAAGCAATGCGGTGGTCGGCGTGGACCAAGCACCGATCATGGGAATGCGTAGCCACAAAGATAAAAAGAGGCCAAGCAGACCAGAACAAATCCAGCTCGACCAGAGCCAACTTCCGGTCTGAACTTCCGTGAAATGGCCAGCTTTAGCTGCAGTGAGCAAAATTGCGACCGGCCCCGTGCACGAAACAACGACGATTAATAGCCCCGAGAAGGCAGCGCTAAAAGAGAGATCGCGCGGGAATGATTTGATGTTTGAATAAATAGATTTAAGCATCGGGCTGATTCTTCATGGAGTGAGCGGCATATTGGAAGTACTTCCAGAGCTCTTCTTTCATCTCTTCGTCAATTTCCAGATCGATGATCGCTGCATGCATGCATTTAAGCCAGGCATCGTGGGCCGGGGTATCGATATGAAAGCCATTGTGGCGCATTCGCAATCGAGGATGGCCTCGTTGATCAGAATATGTCGAAGGCCCGCCCCAATATTGCTCAAGGAATAATTTCAATCGCTCTTCTGCTCCGGCCATATCTCGAGCTGGATACATTGCAGTTAGCAGTGGTTCATTTGCAACACCCAGATAGAAACGTTTGGCGATCTCGGCAAAAGTTGCCGCTCCACCCATACGTTCGTAGAAGTTAACCTCGCTCATTAATCTACTTCTGCTTTACTGATCTGCAAGACAAAGTAGGCAGTTACTACACAAGCGATTCCCGCAATATAAAAAGCTAAGTTGTAGCTGCCAGTTTGCTCTTTAATGATCGCTGCGCCATATGCCGCAATGGCTGCACCAATCTGGTGCGAGGCAAATACCCAGCCATAAACAATGGTGCCTCGTTGTGGTCCAAGAACCACGCGGGCCAACATAATAGTGGGCGGAACCGTCGCAACCCAATCAAGTCCGTAGAAGAGAATGAAGACGAGCGTGCTGGGATGAATAGATGCAAAGAGAATTGAGGGAAGTAAGAAGAGTGAGAGGCCGCGCAAGAAGAAGTAGAAGAAGAGGAGCTTGCGTGGATCAACCCGATCGGTCAGCCACCCTGAGAAGAGCGTGCCAATAACATCGAAGACCCCAACCAATGCGAGCAGAGAACCAGCGGTAACAGATGGCATGTGATGATCGATAGCGGCGGGAATTAAATGTGTGCCAATGAGGCCGTTAGTGGAAAGTCCACAGACGGCAAAGGATCCAACCAAAATCCAGAAATCTTTGCTGCCAAGTGACATACGTAAAGTGGAGAGCGCTTCGCGCGCCGCGTTTCGCTTAAGGACTTCAGTCGCTACCCAATTTTCGGGAGCGCCATAAGGTGTCATCCCAATAGATTGTGGGGATTCTTTCAGGAAGAAAAAGATCGCAGGAACCATGAGAAATGATGTTGCACCAACAATATAAGAGACATTGTGCCAATTCTTGTTGGCAACAGAAGTGAGCAATGGCAAGAAAATCAGTTGTCCGGTCGCAGCGGCTGCAGTTAACGCGCCAACAACCATTCCTTTGCGTTTGATAAACCAACGATTAGCGACCGTGGCAGCAAAGACAAGTGCCATTGATCCGGTACCAATACCAACGACTACTCCCCACAACATGACGAGCTGCCATGGTGCAGTAACCCACACGGTTGCAATTGATCCCGCACCAATCGCAGCAAGAGCGGACATGACTACGCGGCGAATTCCGAATTTCTCCATTAGCGCTGCAGCAAATGGCGCTGTGAGTCCATAGAGCAGAATGTTGACGCTAATTGCAATCGAGACTTGATCGCGAGTGAAGTGTGGTGCGTTATCGTGAAGTGGAACTATCAATACTGAAGGCGCTGAGCGATAACCTGCCGTAATTACAAGTGTGAAAAATCCGACTGCCGCTGCAAACCAGGCAGGGTGGACAATGTATTTACGCTTCGAGGTACTGCTCAAGGAATTCTCTTTCGGCAGCATTGATCGGACGAGATTTCTTGGACGCGGCATCAACTGTTACTTGCACGGTCTGAACCCGAGCATGAATTCCTTTATCGGATTTGAGTTCATAGGCCATCACAAAAGATGAGTTGCCAATTTTGGTAAACCACATCTCACAATCAATATCCATTCCGCCTTCATAAATCGGAAGAATGAAATCAACTTCTGCGCGAGCCACCACCATCTCTGACAAGGGTTCGAGTCCGGCGCGCACGCGGGCAAACCAAGTGAACTCAGCTCGTGCTTCCTGCGCGAAAGTTAAATAACTTGCGTTATTAACATGTCCAAAGGCATCGAGATCATCCCAACGCACATGTGCCTTAGCGGTGTAACGCATTAGCGAGTGAGCTTTCGGTAGGTAACGCGATGTGGACGCGATGCATCCGCGCCAAGGCGAGCGATTTTGTTCTCTTCATAGGACTCGAAGTTACCTTCGAACCAGAACCATTGTGAATCACCCTCGTAGGCCAGGATGTGGGTAGCAACGCGGTCCAAGAACCAGCGATCGTGCGAGATCACTACGGCGCAGCCAGGAAATTCAAGGAGTGCGTTTTCGAGTGATCCCAAAGTTTCTACATCGAGGTCGTTTGTTGGCTCATCCAGCAGCAACAAGTTACCGCCTTGCTTGAGCGTTAGCGCCAAGTTCAAACGGTTGCGCTCTCCACCAGAGAGAATTCCCGCCGCTTTCTGTTGATCCGGACCTTTAAAACCAAAGGCTGATACATAAGCACGTGAAGGCATTTCGACATTTCCGACTTTCATAAAGTCGAGTCCATCAGAGACAACTTCCCATAATGATTTCTTGGGATCAATGCCGCTTCGAGATTGATCAACATATGCAATCTTTACGGTCTCGCCAATCTTCACGATTCCACTATCTGGGGCCTCAAGACCCAATATTGTTTTAAAGAGTGTGGTCTTACCAGCACCGTTTGGTCCAATAACTCCCACAATTCCATTGCGTGGCAAGGTGAAGGAGAGATCATCGATCAATAAGCGATCGCCGAAGCCCTTCTTCAAGTGCTCGATCTCGACAACGACGTTTCCGAGGCGCGGGCCAGGTGGAATCTGAATCTCTTCGAAATCTAATTTGCGAGTCTTATCTGCTTCAGCAGCCATCTCTTCATACTTTGCAAGACGCGCCTTTGATTTCACTTGGCGACCCTTGGCATTCATGCGTACCCACTCAAGCTCTTCCTTCAAGCGCTTGGCTCGCTTGGCATCTTTCTGGCCTTCTACTTTAAGGCGAGCAGATTTTGTTTCGAGATAAGTCGAGTAGTTACCCTCATATGGATAAGCGCGACCGCGATCGAGCTCCAGAATCCATTCGGCCACATTGTCCAAGAAGTATCTATCGTGGGTAATTGCTACGACAGTGCCCGGATATTTAGATAAGTGCTGCTCGAGCCAGAGAACAGATTCGGCATCGAGGTGGTTGGTCGGTTCATCCAGAAGCAGCAAATCTGGTTGTTGTAATAACAATTTACAGAGGGCAACGCGACGTCGCTCGCCACCAGATAACACTGTTACATCAGCATCGGGCGCTGGACAGCGAAGTGCATCCATTGCCTGCTCTAATTGAGAATCAAGATCCCACGCGTTGCGGTGATCGAGTTGTTCTTGAAGCGTTCCCATCTCGGCAAGGAGCTTGTCGTAATCAGCATCAGGATTAGCCATCTCCTCCGAAATCTGATTGAAGCGGGCCATCATCGCCATGGTCTCGCCAACGCCCTCTTGCACATTCTCAAGAACGTTCTTGGTCTCATCGAGCTCTGGCTCTTGCATCAAAATTCCGACCGTGTAACCCGGAGAGAGGAATGCCTCACCATTAGATGGTTGTTGGATTCCGGCCATGATCTGAAGAACGGTGGACTTACCTGCACCGTTGGGACCAACCACACCGATCTTTGCGCCAGGCAAGAACATAAGTGTGACGTCATCCAAAATGACCTTGTCGCCATGCGCTTTTCGCGCCTTCTTCATCGTATAAATAAACTCAGCCATGCGGGAAACCTTATCGGTAAGCGAAGGTAGAATTAGCACGCATTACTTGCGCTAGATCTAAATATTGTGCCCGTAGCTCAGTCGGATAGAGCAACCGCCTTCTAAGCGGTAGGTCGCTGGTTCGATTCCAGCCGGGCGCACTCCCCTCCCACTAAATAAGAATTTACGCCATAAAAAAACCCGCTGCCTCCCTCAGAAGCAGCGGGTTCTTTATTTACTGATTGCTAGCGGAAATTACTTTCCAAGCTTTGCAAGTTGTGCTGTGATCTTTACACCCAATGGGCTTGTAGGTGTGATCTGGATGAAGCCATCGTTTGGAGCGGTCTTTGTGCATGAGAACGCTGCGAATTCGATTGCCTTCTTAACAGCTGCTGCCTTAGTTGCATCACCATAGTTGGTAAGTGCAAGTGCGTAAGTAACAACTGTGAATGGGTAAACACCTGCACCCTTGTTGAGGTAGTCAAGTGCTACGACACCATTTGCACCGATTGGAGCAGATGCTACGAAGCCACCAGCAGCATCTGCTGTAGGTTGCACCAAGTCACCATTTGGGTTGATAACTGAAGCTAGTGCGAGTGACTTGTTGGTCTCTGCGAAGTTAACTTCTGCGTAGGTGATTGAGTACTTGGTCTTGTTTGCAAGCTGAGCAACGCCCGCTGAACCGTTTGCACCCTGGAAGTGGATTGGATCTGCTGAAACCTTCACGAGATCTGTGAAGACCTTTGAAGACTTAGTCCAAGTTGTCTTGTCGAATGCGTTGAATGCTGCAGTCAAGTTACCTGTTGTGCCTGATGAATCAGCGCGGTAGATAACAGTGATTGGCTGGTTTGGAAGAGTTACCTTTTGTGTGACCTTAACGGTACGAAGAACGATTGGTGCACCCTTTGCATCCTTAACAGCGTTTCCGTTTGAGTCCATCTTGTAGATTGACTTTGATAGTACGCGGTTGTTATCAGCCTGAAGTAGTGGATCGTTCCAACGCTTGATCTGTCCGGAGAAGATCTTTGCAGCGTTTGTGTATGAGATAACGATCTGCTTATCGGTGTTGAGGTTGTACATAAGACCGATTGGCCATACCCATGTTGGTACGTGGATCTCTGATGCTGGAATTGCCGTACCTGACTGCGATGTGAGGTGAGCTGAATCTGAGAATGAGAAGTCATTCTTGCCGGTCTCAATATCTTTCTGACCTTGGCCTGATGAAGATGATGCGTAAGCATATGAATCACCGGTAGCTGCTGTGTATGCAGTCTTGCAATCAGCAACGACTGTTGCGACTGAGGAAGCGCCGCCAACTACGAGTGTTGCAGCTTGTGCTGCTGGTACGAATGCCAAAACAAGAGCTGAAGCGCTTGCTACTGCAAGTGCGACTGGACGTGAGATCTTCATGAAGACCCTTTCAATAGATGAACAAGTGGACGTGATTACAAGGTGAACATTACGAATCGCAGGAAACTCGCGGCCTACTGTTACTTAATGCCTGGCGAAGGAAAGATGAACAACAGGTGTACGGGCAAGCAAAAAGCCACCCCTTAGGAGTGGCTTTTTTGAGCAAGATTTCTTAACCAAAACGACCCGATACATAGTTCTCGGTGCGCTGATCCTTCGGACGAGAGAAGATCTCGTTGGTTGGCCCAACCTCGATCATCTGGCCAGGACCACCATCAGATAAGAAGAATGCGGTGTAATCAGAGACGCGAGCTGCCTGCTGCATATTGTGCGTCACGATAATGATTGTCATGGTGCGAGCGAGCTGAGAGATGGTGTCTTCAATGCGAAGCGTTGATCCTGGATCTAGTGCTGAGCAAGGCTCATCCATCAACAAGACTTTCGGATTTACCGCCAAAGAACGTGCAATACAGAGACGTTGTTGTTGTCCGCCAGAGAGGCCACCTGCATGTGCATCGAGGCGATCCTTCACTTCATTCCAAAGACCGGCGCGAGTGAGGCACTCTTCTAAGAGTTGTTCCTTATTGTCGCGTTTGATCTGAGCAAGTTTGAGGCCAGAGAGAACGTTCTCACCGATTGTCATCGATGGGAATGGATTTGGCTTCTGGAAAACCATTCCGATCTCCAAACGAACTTTGGTGACATCGATCTGTGGATCATAAATATCTTTTCCATCAAGGAGTACTTCACCAGCCATCGCAGCAGAAGGAATGAATTCATGCATGCGATTGAGAGTGCGAATAAAGGTGGACTTGCCACAACCGGATGGGCCGATCAGAGCAGTGACAGTGCCTGCACCGAAATCGAGTGAGACATCGGCGAGAGCGAGATGCTTGCCGAACCAGGCGTGAATTCCGCGCGCTTCTAGTCCAGAACCTAAT
Organism: Actinomycetota bacterium; assembly: GCA_947449535.1. GTDB lineage: Bacteria > Actinomycetota > Actinomycetes > Nanopelagicales > Nanopelagicaceae > AAA044-D11. The sequence goes on from CANFRP010000015.1 coordinate 13,751, forward strand.
GGCATATTGCCAGGTTCGCGGTGGGCGCGATTTGCAGCAACACTTGAGAGCGCTGAAGCTGGTGCAGTTACAGACATATCTTCTCCATCTTGATCATGTTCGTTGCTCATCGCTTCGCCTTTCGATTGCCAAAGATTCGTGCAGTGGTGAAAAGGGATAGGACAAGAATAAGTAGTACGAGGATCGCCGTCCATGCCCGAGCGACGCCACCTTCGGTGCCATCACGAAGGCCCGACCAGATGTAATAAGGAAGTGCGTTCTGGCCGCCGGTAAATGGGTTGAGATTGACCTTGTCGGTTGTGCCAAGTGTGAAGAGAAGGGGCGCAGTTTCACCGGCGATACGTGCTACGCCCAGAATTACTGCGGTGATTAGTCCAGAGCGCGCGGCTGGGACAACGATGGTGGCGACTGTTCGCCATTGGGTGGCGCCGAGTGCCAGACCCGCTTCGCGAAGTTCAGCTGGTACTAATAACAGAACTTCTTGGGCGGTACGAGTGACTGTTGGAATCATCAAGATTGCAAGTGGGAGCGCGCCGATAAATGTGGAGCCACGCAAATTGGTGGTCAACAAAATCGCGGCGTAAATAAATACACCGGCGACAACTGATGGAACTCCTGACATCGCTTGCACCAAGAATTGGATAAAGCCTGCTGCGCGACCTTTGATTTCAGTGAGATAGAGCGCAGTCAAAATAGAGAGTGGTAGCGCAATCGCTGTTGCAATAACTATCAGATATAAAGTTCCGACAATTGCGTGAAGCAGTCCACCGCTTGAGAGTGGATCGCTATATGAAGTTTTTTCCATTGTTTGGGTGAATGTGTGAAGGCCCAGTCCCGGGAGCCCCTTCACAAGAACTGTGACCAAAATACTGAGGACCGGCAAGAAAACAATCATGCCGCCCGTCATGGTGACTGCTCCAGCAAGTGAATCCATTGCTGCAGGTCGACCACGCTTTACCCAGGCATAAATGAATTGCATTCCGACGGAGAAAAGAAAAAATAAGAGGGCGTAGGCGAGCTTGCCCTTCATAGGAGTGACTGCAACTACTGATACATCGAGCAATAAAGCCAAAATAAGAATCACGACGGTTGGAATCAATTGCGCCGGCGTTTTCTTCCAAGGGCGAGTCGGAGAAACTGTTGGCACGTAAGTCGTAGTCATGATTATCGACCTGTCTTTACAGTGCGGCGAACGATGTAGTTAGCGCCCATATTGACGAGGAGTGTCATGATGAAAAGTACAAATCCCGCAGCTAACAAAGCTTTACCTTCGGAGAGTGAGGCCTCGCCCCACTTTTGAACGATCATCGAGGCGATGTTGCCACCAAAACCGTAGAGAACTTGGAAGTTAACTTTGAAGACGATGTTCAAAACAGAATAAACGGCAACTGTCTCACCAAGTGCGCGACCAAGGCCGAGCATCGCACCGCCGACAACACCGCTTGCACCGAATGGAAGTACAACCGCTTTAATCATTGCCCAACGAGTAGCACCGAGCGCGTATGCAGCTTGAATTCGATCGAGTGGAGTTTGCGCAAAAATTTCTCGGGATACTGATGTAACAATTGGAATAATCATGATTGCTAGAACGATTCCCGCAATAAATGGCGAGCGCGTATATGCCGGTTGTGGCACATCAAAAATGGGAATCCATCCTAAATATTTATGAATGAGCTTTGCCCAATATTCCGCCATTGGCATCAATACAAAAAATCCCCACAGTCCATAAAGGATGGATGGGAAGGATGCCATCAAATCGACCACAGAAATGAGAAACTTCTTAAAACGCTCTGGTGCATAAAAAGTAAGGAAGAGTGCGGTCAGTACTGAGAGTGGAACTCCCACTACTAGCGCAGTTGCGGAAATGACGAGGGTTCCGATAATCATTGCGCCAAGGCCGAAGACATTTTTTTCACCGCTACCGTCTTGCGCTGCTACCCAATCCACTCCAGTGATGAAATGAAATCCTTGCGATTTAAATGCTTGGTATCCGCGTAGCGATAAGAACAAACCGATCAGCGTAAGAATCACGAGTGAGGACATACTCATGGTCGACAAAACTCCACGAAAGATTCGATCGGAGATGCGAGGCTTCGTTGTTATTGAGCGTTTTTGGGGAATTTGGCGAGGCTCGGTTTGCGGCGAAAGAGTTGAACTCACGCGCTGATAGTGCTCGATACCCAGGATTTCTACATGGAAGCAAGGTGAACCAGAGGTGAACGACAGGTGAAATAGTGGTCTGGGGGTTAATGCCCCGTGCCTTACCCTTAGGCAATGAGCAAAAACGATTCCCCCAACCTAATCTGGGTCGACTGCGAGATGACGGGGCTAGATACCGTCAATGACGCACTGGTGGAGATCGCAGTCCTTGTGACCGATGCCCAACTCAATATTCTGGGCGAAGGGGTGGATCTAGTTATCCGCACCTCCCAAGCCAAGATCGATGGCATGAATGATTTCGTGCGTGAGATGCACACATCATCTGGCTTGATTACTGAAATTTTGAATGGCGTATCACTCGAAGCGGCCGATGCCGCAATTATGGAATATGTCCAGAAGTACGCACCTGATGCCGGTAAGTCACCGCTGGCCGGAAATTCTGTTTATGTTGATCGCGGATTTATCGCCCGCGATCTCCCACTTTTCAATGCCTACCTTCACTACCGGACCGTCGATGTCTCATCCATTAAAGAGCTCGCACGTCGCTGGTATCCCCGTGTTTATTTCGGCGCCCCCAAGAAGACGGGCAATCACCGCGCCCTTGGCGATATCCGGGATTCCATCGATGAACTCGAGTATTACCGCGAGAACATCTTCATCAAAGAGCATTAATTCCCGCATAAATATGGCGGGGAATTCTCCTCTCGCGCTTGGTGTCGTAGTATTAGCCCCACATGGTGGGCGTAGCTCAGCTGGTAGAGCACTCGGTTGTGGTCCGAGATGTCGCGGGTTCGAGCCCCGTCGTTCACCCCACTATTACCTGTTTCAACAAGCGGAACTTTCAAAGAAATGGAAAAGACCTCAATGATCTTCGACGTAGTAATTGAAATTCCAGCCGGTAGCCGTAATAAATACGAGATCAATCACGATACTCATGAAGTCCGCCTCGATCGCATGCTCTTTACCGCCACACGCTTTCCCCATGACTATGGCTTCGTAAAGAACACCCTTTCCAATGATGGCGATCCGCTAGATGCACTAGTTATGTTGGATGAACCAACATTTCCTGGATGCGTTGTCTCTTGTCGCGTAATCGGAATGTTTCGTATGACCGATGAGAAGGGCGGGGATGACAAGCTTCTCTGTGTTGCAGCAGGTGATATTCGTAAAAACAATCTGCAAGACCTCTCGGATGTTCCTCATTATGAGCTCGATGAAATCAAGCACTTCTTCGAGGTCTATAAGACTCTTGAACCAGGCAAAGAAGTACATGGCGGAGATTGGGTCGGCCATGATGATGCAGAATCTGAAATCGTCGCTTCCTATAACCGCTACAAAGTTAAAAACGACACTAAATAATTAGCCACCCGTTAAAGGTAAAGAGGTTTTGATGTCATCAATCAATGCTGGAGATACTGCTTGGGTTTTGATGGCCGGAGCACTTGTTCTCTTTATGACACCAGGTTTGGCAATCTTTTACGGCGGCATGGTCCGCGCTAAGTCCACTCTCAACATGATGATGATGTCATTTGCCGCGATGGGTATCACCACAATTATTTGGGTGATTTACGGATATACCCTCGTCTTTGGTCCTGATACTGGCCACGGACTTATTGGTGACTTCCATAATCTAGGACTCGCCAACACCGTAAAGGAAGTTGTAGGCGCACCTGGACATGAAATTCCAGCGCTCGCTTTTGTGATGTTCCAACTTACTTTTGCAATTATTACTGTCGCACTTCTCTCTGGCGCAATCGCTGATCGCGCGAAATACAGCGCCTGGGTCCTCTTCGTTGGCATCTGGATCACATTTGTTTACGCACCAATTGCACACTGGGCCTTTGCATCACAAAGTGGAAAGGGCGGATGGATTGTTGATCGTCTTGGCGCACTCGACTTTGCTGGTGGCACAGTTGTAGAAATTAATTCAGGAGCCGCCGCACTCGCACTCGCAATCGTTCTGGGAAAGCGCAATGGCTTTAAACGTGATCCAATGCGCCCTCACAACATGCCACTAGTTCTTCTTGGCGCAGGAATGTTGTGGTTTGGTTGGTTTGGATTTAATGCCGGCTCCGCCCTAGCTGCAAATGGAGTTGCTGCGACTGCAATGATCAACACCCAAGTGGCCACCGCTGCCGCAGTGATGTCTTGGATTACCTACGAATATTTCCGTGGTGGTAAGGCCACCACTCTTGGCGCAGCTTCTGGTGCTATTGCCGGTGCAGTTGCCATCACTCCTGCCTGTGGCTTTGTCACACCACTTGGCGCCCTCGCTATCGGCTTGATCGGTGGCGTTTTCTCGGCTTGGGGTGTTTCCCGTAAATACAAATTTAACTACGACGATTCCCTTGACGTGGTCGGCGTTCACGGCCTAGGTGGATTTGTAGGAATGATTGCTATTGGGTTAATCGCGACCAAGTCAGTTAATGAATTAGGTGGCGATGGGTTATTTATTTCAGGCTCGCCATCGCTCCTTGGAAAACAAGTTATTGCAGCGATCACTGTTGCGCTTTTCTCATTCGTAGCGACTTACCTCATCGCCACGATCATTCAAAAGACCATGGGATTCCGAGTTCATCGTGATATTGAATTGGAAGGCCTAGACACCACCATCCATGCCGAATCCGCGTATGACATTTCATCTTTCACGACCCGATAATTTTTCCCACCTATAGAGAAGAGCAGAAATGAAACTCATCACCGCAATCGTAAAACCAGCTCGCGTAGACGAGATCAAAGTTGCGCTTCAAGCCGGTGGCATTGAAGGTATGACAGTTTCGGAAGCGGCAGGATTCGGTCGTCAAAAGGGTCACAAGGAGATCTACCGCGGAGCTGAATACACCGTTGATTTGATTCCTAAAGTGCGCGTAGAAGTTCTCGTTGATGATGCTGATTTAGATCGTGTACTAGATCTCATCGTTAAGACCGCTAACACTGGGTCAATTGGTGATGGAAAAGTCTGGGTCACCTCAGTAGAGACAGTTGTTCGAGTCCGTACAGGTGAGCGCGGTTCAGACGCTCTCTAATTAGAGGGTTTTTGCGCCTGCCCTCGGGCGCTGATAGGGTCTGCCACGCAGCGAAAGCGGCACACAATTACATAGCTCGGGTTGTTAGCTCAGTTGGTAGAGCAGGTGACTCTTAATCACCGGGTCGGGGGTTCGAGTCCCTCACAACCCACTTTTGAAACTTTTATCCCAATCGTTCGATACGAACGGTGTCGTTATCCCCAGAGGCAATTAGCGAAATCTTGACGCCTTCAATTGTGAGGGCCTCGCCCAGATACATCATCACATTTAGGTCAGTGCCATTCCCACCCGCTACACCAATTCCATCAATTAGATATGTTCCGAAATTTTCAAAGCCTGGGATAGGGGCACCTCTAATTGGAGTAAGCCCGTGGTTCACGTTTGGAACCTTTTGATACGTGCCAATCGGTGCGACTATGTTCGTCGTGTTATCGGTAGCAAGATTGATGACATAGGTTGTAACACCATATAAACCTGGGATTTGGAGTGGACTCCATTTATCAACTCGATGCGACTCAATTGCCAGAACTTTAGAATTGCTCAATTTTATTAAAACGGTAGAAACGCCTTGTTGCTCACGTTCTATCGGAACCAATGTCAAGTCGACCTTTGCCAAATTTTTCTTTTCTACGCAGTAAATGTTTTGCGGAGTAGCCCAACCCATAACCAGTGAATCCCACCCATTTAAATTATGACTTGGGCTGTATTCGTTATTCATAATTCCAAAAATGTAAGGCCACTGGGGAGAATGACCCATGAGCCCCTGACCGTGCATTGTTTCGTGAACAAAATAAAGCCACGGCATTCTGTGAGCTAGATATGTCTCTTTTCCGATCGCAAACATCGCTGGAGAAATCGTCCCATTCTTAATCGGCGTTGGGTTCCCATACGATCTATTTTGGCTCTCCGCGTAAATCTTCGTTATTGAATCTGGATAAATGACCCATATGGCTGAAGCACCGGACACATCGATGACTTTATCTATGGCAGAGATGTACTCACTCTTGATCGCATCTGAAATTTGAGCGTCAGCCCCGACTTCGGCTGACCTTAATTCCTGTGACTCCTTTGGGGCACGAATCCACTGATCATACGTAGCAAATTCCCATTTCAATTTATTATTGGAATACCAATCGACCCACTCTGTTGAATTCTTGATAATGTCATCGAGCGCGGCCTTTGGTGATCCCTTCGCTGGTGCGTCACTGAAGTCGATACCGATCACAACAATTTTTTCTGCCCCCGTATTTACAAAGTTTCGCTCAGGCGTAGCTGGAAAAGCAATCGCTCGGTACTGCTGCCAGCTGTAAGTATTTCTTACCGGTCGCTGGTCCTTTAATTGACAGGTGTCCAGCGAATCCGGTGAAGTTGGATTATTGATCGACGTGAAGGAAGAAGATAATTGGAAATACTTCATACTGCCCTCTGAAATGGCTCTGCATTCTAAATAGCCTTTGGGGTTTGCAATTTTTTCGCCCACTATTTGGCAGGGCTTTCCTTCAGCAGTCTTTGTCATTGGTGGCGTTTGATTGGGTGTAATCGTCACAGCAATCTTGACGCCCTTATTCCAAATAAGTTTTGTGCCAGATTTAATGCAGGTGTACTTGTAACCTGAGGAAGTCTTTGCCTGCCCTTTGGTGTTGCAAATTGAACCTGCTTTAACCCCTGCAAACGCGGGAATTGAAAGTGTTGAGCCAATAAACGCAACGGCGATTAGGAGCGCAAGGTATTTCCTCTTCATGTCCCAAATCGTACTTAGCGATTGAAGCTGACTAAAGGCTTTGTACGGTCACACTTACATCACTTTTGAACGAAAGTGGTTCTGAATCCGAACACCTATTAGGTCCATGACCAGGTGACTCTTAATCACCGGGTCGGGGGTTCGAGTCCCTCACAACCCACTCCGAGAGAGAAATAAAAAATTAGCTTTCATCTTTTCCGTAAACCTAAGCGCATGCTCTAAAATGATGTCATGCGCGTCGCCCTTAAAGTCTTCTTTGCGATAACGCTTACCAGCACGCTCTTTTCAGCACCTTCGGCTGAAGCAATTACATTCAATGTCACTGCTACGGGAACATCGCCAGCGGTCTGTAATCAAACGGCAGGCGTTCCTTCGTCGGTTTCTGCAGTACGACTTTCTGCCGGCGATTGCGTTGTCACAATTACCGGAGATACGACCTGGCAAATTCCTTATTCTTCTTCGAACTTTCAAGTATTGATTGTTGGTGGTGGAGCAGCAGGCATGGGTGACGGTGGTGGTGGCGGTGGTGGTGGTGGAAGCCTCTATTTATCAAGCATTGCACTCACAGCAAACTTGGGAACAAATATTGATATTGGTGCTGGCGGTAGTGGTGATGCTCAAACGAGTGGATCTGCAACACAAATAGATTTAAATGGCGATGCAACTTATGACTGGACCGCAACAGGTGGAAACGTGGGTACGGGTTGGATTTCACGCTTAGGTGGTACAGGCGGATCTCCATCTGCTCAAGGTTCGGCGAATGTGACAACTGGTGGAGCGGGAGCAAATGGCCCTTCGTCTACAAACGCACAATCAGCCGCATCGGGAACGGCTGGTAGTGGTTACAACTCAAGCATTACTGGCACTTCGCTTTATTACGGTGGCGGTGGCGGTGGCGGAATTGGTTCGCAATCGAATGGCGCAACTTCTGCAGACATTGGTGTCAACGCAGGTGGAAGTGGTGGAGGTGGTGCTGGTCCAGCACAGCGCACCAAAGGAACTTCTGTAACTTGGAGTTATGTAGGAACAGGTGGCGGTTCGCAAACACTCACAGCCGCTTGCGTTGGTAATTCTTATGCCGGAACTACCCCAGGATTCGATGGGCTGAATGGTTTTGGTGGAGGTGGCGGAGGTGGAAGCGCTTACGGTGACGGCTGCTCTGCGACCCCAAATACGAATGTTGACGGAGAACGAAATCGTGGTGGCTCAGGCGGTAATGGTGTTGCAATTTTCCGTTACACGCCAGATACCACTGGCCCAACATTTACCTCAGGAGCTTCATTTAGTATCGCCGAAAATTCAGCGACGAATATTACGGCCGCCACAATTGTTGTTTCAGAATCAGCAACAATCATTATTGCCTCTGGAGTTGATTCTTCAACTCTCAATATCAGTCAGACAGATACCAGGACTGCTCTTCTAACTTTTAAAGTTTCACCGAATTATGAAGCTCCGATCGATAGCGGGGGAAATAACTCATACGACGTTACTTTGTCTGCCACTGATTCCATGGGTAACTCCTCGAGCCAATCAATCACAATCAACGTTACAGATGTTTTAGACACGACAAACTTTGGCACATTTGCTCTCAACGGTAATGCCACTACCGCCACCTATCGAACTCTCGTCAACATAACTGTTGTGGTTACAGCGCCATCAAAAGTGACCTTTAAGGTAAATGGAATAATTATCCCTGGCTGTAAGAACCGCCTAACAACAGGCGCATCACCAAACGCCACGGTTGTTTGTGCCTGGAAACCTTCCACCCGAAATTATGCAACGCTCTCCGCTATAGCAGTGCCGACTTCAGTCGGCATCACCGGAGCAACTTCTTCGTTTAGAATTTTCATTTATAACCGTACGGGTAATCGCTAATCATTGGCTCGCGGGTTCGAGTCCCTCACAACCCACTCCGAGACTTATCCTTAATTATGAAATTTATGCGGGCGAGTCATTTTGGCCCCACTCTCCTCGTCACCACTTTGGCTTATCTCTTCTCTCGAAATCTCTTCTCATTCTCATCAGCCCTACTTATTGCCCTCACCATATTTACTGGTCAGCTATTGGTGGGATGGACGAATGATCTCGTCGACTTCGAATCAGATCTTCAACAAAATCGGCGAGAGAAACCTCTAGTCGTAGGCGATCTCACCGTTGGGGCATTGCGACGAATTACTTTGCTTGACCTACCTCTCTGCGTCGCGCTCTCTCTATTTGGACCATTAGGTCTCAAAGGCGGAGCACTTCATTTACTTGGTGTGGGGTGTGGAGTCGCCTATAACTTCTACTTTAAAAATACCGCCCTCTCGCCGATCCCATATGCAATCGCTTTTGCATGTCTACCCATCACGCCATTAATCGCTGCCGAAAAGTGGATTCCAACGTGGATGTTTTTCGCAGGAGCAATATTTGGAATCGTTGCTCACTTTGCAAACGTTCTGAAAGATCTTGAATCAGATCGAGATCAAGGTATTCGCGGATTGCCCCAACTATTGGGCGCGAAAGTGGATCTATTTATCTGCATTGGATTGCTTGGAATTCTCACAATAGTTTTGGGAAACGAGAGAGCTGCAGTAGCACCGTACGCATATGGAGCGAGCTTAACTGGGGCCGTTTTGATTGCCTACAGACCAAAGAAGCTGGCTTTCCCTGTCATTATGGCTTTGGCGTTATTGGCAGTTCTTGCGGTTGCGTTTTAGAAATATATTCGCTCTTGCTCATTTCATAAATCAATTCGATCCCATCTTCAGGATCAATCTGCTCTCCAATCAATGCGAAGTTCAATTTCTGAATGATGTGTAATGAGGGCGCGTTCTGGGGTGAGACCGTGTATCGCAAAACTTTTACATCCTGACGTTGACAAATAGCTCGCCACATTCCGTGTAGTAATTCAGCCCCAAAGCCTTGATTCTGTCTTTCGGCAACGATTTCAAAACCAATCTCAATCATTCCTAGATCTTTTGGAAAATCATGAAATCCAGCCGATCCAATGATTTGGCCGGTGCTCTTTTCTATTGTGAGAACTAAGCCGATCTTGGCAAACTCTGGATTGCTTTTTACCCGCGGTATTCGATACGGAAGTGGCCCCGGGTTGGTTATGAGGTGGCGATAACTATTTATCTCTGCCATCCATGTTGGTTCAATGCCTTGCTCAAGTTGCAGGTAGTCATCAAGCGAAAGCGATTTACCCAATAATCGTTGAGTTTCGAAAAAAGTCATAGAATGAATTTACTCCAGCAAACTATTTCCCTAAGTAAGCGCTCTCCATAGCAGCCAGATCAAGCTTCTTCATCTGGAGCATTGCCTGAGTAGCGCGCATAGCTCCTTCGCCATCAGGGCCTCCGAGTAATTCACCCATCTTTCGTGAGACAACCTGCCAAGAGACTCCGAACTTATCCTTCAACCAACCACATTGGCTCTCTTGACCACCATCGGCAGTCAAAATCTCCCAATACTTGTCGATCTCATTTTGGTCAGCGCATGGAATTTGGAAAGAGACTGCTTCAGAGTGTGTGAACTGAGGTCCGCCATTGAGCGCAATAAAGTTTTGACCGAAAATGGTGAAATTAACGACGACTTCACTCCCCTGCTCATTTCCAGGTGTCTCGGTTGGGGTAATCCAATTTCCCGCAACTGAACTATTGGGAAAGATACTTGCATAGAAAGTCGCAGCTTCGCGAGCGTTACCGTTGAACCAGAGGCATGTTGTGAGTTCCATGCTTGGAGCCTAGCGGTTGTTGGTGCGCTTCGTTGCGATCGCTGGAGTAGATGTAGTGAGGGAACTTAAATAGTTGGTATCTGATGGAACAAATTGGCTTGTAATAGTTATTGCGCCATGTAGAGATGGTTTCCAACTACAGGACGCAGTAATCGGCCCAGAACCAGTTGTTCCTACTTTGATACAACCTGGAATCTTTTTGTTATTCGCTAAGAATGTCACTTTGCCAGCCATCGTTGTTGTGGCAGTGATTGTTGTGGCGGTGCGATATGTCGGCGTAGATGTGAAGGAGAGAGTTGCTCCACCTTTTAGCGTGTAACGCAAAATAATAATTCCAGCTGCGCCTGAAGTGCCGTATGCATTTATTGCTACTCCGCCATTGCCGCCGCCTGCACCACCGCCGCCTTTATTTACCGCTGGCGAAGTAGGTCCTACAGCAGTGGTTCCACCATTAGCGGCGTTGGTTCCACCAGTCGCCTGAGTTGCACTTGAGTATGAACCACCCGCTCCACCTGATCCGTAAACTTGTGAATCGATATTTGCCGTTACGCCAGCCGCACCATTACCTGCAATCGTCGAGTTACTGTTCCCACCGGATGCAATGGAGCTTCCACCGCCGCCTGATGCATTACCAGATCCATCAGTAACTGTTCCGCCATTAAAAGCTCCGGAACCTGCGCTACCAGTTCCACCATAAGAATTTTGGCCACCAGCGCCACCGCCGCCACCGCGCACAGTTGCGGAAGCATCAGAATCGCTTGTTCCACTATTTTCAATTCCGCCGCCGCCACCACCGCCCGACGCAGTGATATTTACAAAACGAGATGTTCCGCCTGCTGTTGCACTACAGGCAATCACTGTTGTGTTCCACGTACCATTACACGCAAGTGTTCCGCCGGTATATCCGTTCACGGGCGCGCCACCTGCGCCGACTTCAACCACAACTGAGTCTCCCGGAGTGACCGCAAGTGTTGAGTTTTGATAGACACCGCCACCACCACCGCCGCCGCCACCATCAAATCCACCACCACCACCGCCACCTACAACCAACACATTCATTGAAGTAACACCGGCCGGAATTTGATATCCACCAGTTCCATTTAGATATGTGCGAGGGAATGTGACTGTTGTTTGGCCGATAGTTGTAACTGTGGTTTTAATATCCGGAAAAGTTGGAGCGGGCGTTCCATAGGCCGTGAAATTCATCAAACCTTTTCGGTCATAAATCGTTGATGTGGCTGCGCCATTGAAATCCCAATAGCTTGCAAGTCCGGAGGTGCTTAAGGCGACCTTTGAATCCATATTTGATTCGATTTCGGATTGAGTTCGAACCGTCGTCCAAACACGAACTTCATCAAATCCACCAGCAAATAATGTCGTGTATGGCGTACTTTGGTTAGAGCTTCCATTCCATGGATTACTTCCGATTGATGTATATGTGGATGCGTTGTTCAATGAGGTTGGGACATTTGTCGCATCGCTGACAGCAAATGCTAATTTTCCATTGAGGTAAAAATTAAACAGATTGCCTGATTTCACAAATGCAATGTGTTGCCACTCGTTTATTCTTGCTCGAACTCCAGTGCTGATAACGGATTTCCAAGCGCCATTATTAAAGGCGACTTGAAAGACGCCACTAGCAAGTTCATATTGCAACATATCTGTCTTGCCGAAAAGCGTTCCGGTTTGCGAAGTCATCGTGTCAGCTGGATTTATCCACATTTCAATAGTGAAATTATTATTTCCACCCAAATAATTCGAGAGGCCAGCTTCAAATCCTTGCTTCGAAGCAGATGAGCCATTCAAATACCCATAGTTATCTGTAACTGATGTTGTGGCTGATACATCATCCGCGATTGCGGAGGGAGAGATGAAAGCCAACCCTGAAAGTATCAATCCAGCACAGGCGAATAAGGCCGTTAGCCCTAGCCAACCCTTTGCGAATCTCATGCGGGAAGTTTAGCCAATGCGGATATAAGAGTTAATCTGAGCAAATGTCCCGCATAGCGCGCACAAAAAATGGCTTTGCCCCAAAGATATGCCAGCGATGTGGGCTGGAGTTTGAGTGGCGCAAGAAGTGGGCCAAGAACTGGGAAGATGTGAAATATTGCAGCGAACGGTGCCGCGAGAATAAATCGGGTGCAAAATGAAGCGGATTATTTATATTCCCTTTGATCATCTCCATCGTGAATATGGAGCACTGAAGAATTCTGATCCCAAAGGGGATCTCATTGTTTTGGTAGAGAGCGCTCGAATGACAACGGGCGAGAATTGGAACAAAGTTCGCCTCTATTTCCTGATCTCATCCGCCCGTCATTTTGCCAAGGCGCTGGAAGCAGAAGGATTCTCAGTCGAATACATCAAAGCTCCCACAACAATCGATGGATTAAGTAAGACTCAACAGAAATATCCCGGCCTTCCAATTGTTTGCGCCGAACCTTCTTCGCATCGCCAATATCAATCACTCAAAGATTTCGGAGTGGAATTTGTTGAGAATGATTTCTTTCTGACTACTCGCAAGCACTTTGCGATCTGGGCTGAAAAACAGAAGTCATATCTCATGGAGAGCTTCTATCGGGCCCAACGTATCCGCCTGGACATTCTCGTCGAAGGCAAAGATCCCGTCGATGGTCAATGGAACTTCGATAAAGAGAATCGCTTGCCACCAGCAAAGGGTTATACCTATCCCCCATACCTCGTGCATGAAGTAGATGAGATCGATCGTGAAGTAGCAAAAGAATTAGGAATCGAACCATGTGGTGATTGGGCAACTACTCGAGCAGGTGCGCTCAAACAATTGATGAACTTTCTCGATAATCACTTCGCTCGATTTGGTCCTTATGAAGATGCGATGACCACTGAGAATTGGGCGCTGCACCACTCTCTTCTCAGTCCATATATCAATAACAATCTGCTTCATCCATCAGAAGTTGTCGATGCGGCACTTAAGAAATTCGAAGAGGGCAATATTCCTATCGAATGCGTGGAAGGCTTTATCCGCCAAATCATCGGTTGGCGCGAATATGTCAACGGCATGTATTGGCATTTAGGCCCGGAATATAAAGAGCTCAATGAATTAGGTGCGACTCGAAAGCTGTTGCCGCTCTTCCATGATTACACCAAAACTGAAATGAATTGTGTGAAGCACATTGTCGGCGAGATCGAAGAGCGCGCTTGGGTTCACCACATTCCCCGCCTTATGGTCCTTAGTAATCTGGCTCTTCTCACTGGAGTAAATCCTGCCGAATTCCTCCAATGGATGCGCGAAGAATTTATCGATGCCTCTGATTGGGTGATGGTCCCTAACGTCATCGGCATGGGTGTTCACGCCGATGGCGGACGAATGATGACAAAGCCATACGCCGCAGGCGGTGCATATATCTCGCGCATGAGTAATTACTGCAAGAGTTGTAAATTTGATCCCAAGAAACGAGTGGGCGACGATGCCTGTCCATTCACCACTTTGTATTGGGATTTCTTAATTCGTCACCGCGAAGAATTTAGTGGCAATCATCGAATGGCTCAGCAATTAGCCGGCATCAATCGATTAACGCATCTCCCAGAATTACGCCTACGCGCGCAAGAAGTCCTAGGACTACTTGAAGCGGGCAAGATTTAGAGAACGAATTAATTATTTACTGCAATAAGAGACGATATCCTTTAACGCCTGCGGTAATACGCCGGTCTTCGCATATTGCTGTTCGATGGCAAGAATTTTGGTGTAAGAAAGGCGTGATTCCATTTGCACCAGACTGCAGCCACACATCGTTCCCGCGAGTGCTCCGCCACCGGCAGATGTCACACAGCTCGATAAGTAATTAGTCTCATAAAGTCCAGGATATTTCTTGCGCGTCTTCGGCAAGCAAACGTTGGCAACTTTATCTTTTCCGGCGCAGCTAACGCCAGATTTAAATGTGGTGGAGGCTTCTGAATGTGTGCCAGCAAGAACAGAGAAAACCATTACTGAGACAAAGGCGAGGGCTAATTTAGTTTTCATCATCAAACCGCATTACACATCTTCGTAAGTAATCCTGAGATAACCAACATATTCTGTCCCACCCCATCTATAGAGAGATAATTAGTACTAAAGGTATTGCCCGTAACTACAAATTGGAATAGTGCTTCTGCTGGTAGGCCATCATTTGTTATGCCGCCTTTCAGCTCAACCACGGTTTTGCCGGTATCGGAAGTAAATTCACTCCAATCAGGACTATCGAGGAATGCATCGGCCATTTCACCCAAAGTAGCAGTCGAGCAGGCTCCAACATTTCCACCTTTGACCATGCTTACATTCGCCGAATCAGCAGTAACGAGATCGTCGAGGATGGAGGTATTGTCATTTGAATTTCCTGAATCACTAGAGCTTGATGTATTGCCCGGGGAGTTGGTTGAGATGCCACAGCCCGTCACAACGAGAGTTACTGCAACGA
The DNA here is from genome assembly GCA_947449535.1 of Actinomycetota bacterium. Classification (GTDB taxonomy): domain Bacteria; phylum Actinomycetota; class Actinomycetes; order Nanopelagicales; family Nanopelagicaceae; genus AAA044-D11. Next base: position 28,826 of record CANFRP010000015.1, read on the forward strand.
CTACGGCTAATAATGAACGCTTCATAAGATCTCCCCACAGAATCTTTCTTATCCGCAAATATTATTCAGCGATATTTCGGCGTGTAGGTCAAGGACTGGTCAGTGTCTAAGGGATTTAAAGCGGACCGCTTCCCGATACCCAAATTCCGCCATATGCCGCGGCCACACTGCCAAAAAATATAAGTACTCCTACAAGCACATCTCTCTTTTTCTGCGACAACCAAAGTGCGGGCGCAATAAGTAGCGTAAATGCTGGTAATAAATAGCGCGGCTTAGATCCGAAGTAGCCGGAAGTGACGAGGGAAATCGCGACTAGCGTGGTGCTGTAAATAATTACTGGAAGTGGCGCTTTATCGCGATAGCCCCAGACCACCAATGCAATTAATCCCACCAAGCCGAGGGTGATTCCTAATCCGGCAATCACATTTCCGCTAGTGAATTGATGACCGATCCATTTAATAAACGTGACTCCCCCATCGATGTTATTGCCCCAACTCTTTGTCACAGTGAAGTAGCCGAATAGCGAGCCCGTCTTGTGGCCCACCCAGAGAATGTATGAGAGCCAACCAAGTGGAGCTATGAAGATTGCAAGTAGCGCTTTAATTGAATTCTTATTTTTCCACCAATAGATCGCAGCGGGAATAGAAACTGCCACCGCAACAGCAAGTCCGGTAGGACGAGTGAGGCCAGCGCCATATGCCAAGAAAGCGGCATTAATAAATCGCTTTTTTATAACTAAA
>CANFRP010000016.1 GCA_947449535.1 Actinomycetota bacterium
CCCGTAAATGGCCCAGGGCCCATGCCCACAACGACTTCTGTCACCTCAGGGAATTGAGAGAGTGCTTCCTGTACTAACTTCGGCAGAACTTCACCATGAGCAATCGGATCATCATGGTGTTTTTCAAACATGACTTCTCCATCAACGACAATTCCAACAGTCGTGCGATTAGTAGATGTATCAATAACCAGAGCGGTATTCATAGTGCAATACCCACCCAGCGTTCGCCATGTCCGACGTAATCCAATGTTCTTACATTCTCATCATCGCCATGTGCCAGAGTAATTTCTAGGTACTCATCACTTAAGCGATCGGTAAGTCCCTCGCCCCATTCGACGACAGTGATGTGGGTGGGTAGATAACTTTCTAGGTCTAGATCATCAAAGATTGCAGCCGCTTCACCTTGCGCGCGATATGCATCGACATGAACTAGCGGAATTCCAGCAGCACCGGCCGGATGAATACGAGAGATAACAAAAGTGGGAGAAGTGACTCCGTCGATTCCCAACGCTTGGGCAACTCCTTGTGTGAAGGCAGTTTTCCCGGCACCGAGTGGACCACTGAGAAGTATGAGATCCCCCGCTTTGAGTTGGCGACCCAGACGTGCGCCGAAATCGCGCATCGCTTCAACACTCTGGATCGTAATCACTAGCCGAGTTTACCTACTCCAATAAGAAAGGCCCCCACCCGTGAAGGTGAGGGCCGATCTGCCTTAATTACTTATTACTCTCCGTAGAACTTAAGGAGAGGTGCGCGATATCCGCTGTCGACTACGCCGCCAGCCTTACGTGCCATATTGCGAACAGTTGAAGTTGTCTTCAACGTGCCTTCCTTTGCTGCAGTCACCAACATATTTGCGAGGTTGACGTACTGCGCAGCTGTGAAGTTACAGTGGTTTGTACCTGTAGCTGCTGCTGGGGTTGTATTTGGAGATCCCGCTGCAGTGAACTTGGTATAGCTCGCTGGTGGATTGTTCCAAATTGGCAAGAAGAGAATCTTTGGCGCAACATACTTGCCGCTATTCTCTGTTGCCTTCTTAGCAGTAGCAATTGCAGCCTCAAGCTGAGGTGCGTACTTATCAACCAACCATTGGGTGTTACCCGCTGGAACGATTGGATCAGCAGTTGCAGCCAATGCAATTGTTGGGACGTTGATCTTGCCGGTGTGCTGAGTCAAGCCGCGAAGCTTGGCTGTTGCATCGGCTGATCCGGTCCAACGTGGAGCTGCTGGGTTTGCTGCATTAAGGAATGAAAGCATTCCTGTGATTGCAGTGTTACCTGAAAGGGCACCATTGAAGGAGAGCGCATCTGATGCCACGCGAGCTGAGTAATCAGTCTTTGTGTTATCGAAGTATGCGCCACCTGATTGCTGCTCGAGATCGAGAGTAGCAAGTACTGCAAGTGCAGCTGCTTGGGTTCCGTTTTCGAGGACTGCAAGTGCTGGTGATGCAGCAAGCGCAAATGATGTGTAAGCAGCATCTGTCTTCTTGCCTGGGCCAGTGGTTGCATCAAAGTGTGCTGACTTTGTTGGGATACCTGACATAAGTCCGATCATCAACAGAGCAGAACGTGGAGGAATTGCAGCAAGTGCCTTACCTGCAGCACCTGATGTATCAGGCCAAGCATTGGTGGTCATTGATGCTTGAAGTTTTGCCGCAACAGTGAAGACCTTTACGAGATCTTGCATTGCTTCGCCAACTCCAGCCGCACCTGCGGAATATCCGTGGCCCTTAATTGAAGGATCGAAGAATGTCTTCATACCCCACAAGAAATCGCCAGCGCCGGTGAGTTCTGCTTCGACGGTGCCGAGTGCAGGACACATAAGTCCAGCTGCGTTAATGAGTTCTGGGTGTTGTTCTGCCAGGCCTTGGGTAATGAAGCCACCGAGTGACTCGCCCCATGCAATAACAGAAGTTGTCTTGGTGAATTGCTTCTTGAACAATCCAATCAATTCAACGTCAGTTGAGATTGCCTTGCCTGCATTCCATCCCTGTACTGGGAAGGAAGAACCCATGATTCCGAAACCTTGGCCCAAAAGCGCCTTGATGACAGTGGTATCAGAGTTGCCAACAAGAGGTGCTGGCTGAGGATTATTTGTCACACGAGCAACGGTGTAACCGCCGACAAGTGGGACAGCTGCAGGAATATCAACTGCGTAGCGATATCCATGTGAGTAGATAAATGCAGTTCCGTTGAAGTTCGCTGGAACCATCATTGCGTAAAGCGCGCCATCAGATGTCGCACCACCGCAAGTAGTGATGTAGTTCGCTGTTGCGCACTTTGGATCTGCTGCATTAGCAACAGTTGGGACTGCGCTCACGCCGAATACGACGAGAGCAGATGCGCTGATTAGCGCTAACTTCTTAGTTAGATTACTCATGAGTTGTTTGGCAATCCCTTCGCTGGCATTGCAGAACGCTTGTAGGTTGATTTAACAACATCACCAGCGCCTGAATCGGTTGTGTAAAGAGCGTATTTTCCGCCCTCAGGAAGCATTGCACCTGAAGAGTTATAGGTACCGAACCAGTAGCCGGAATATCCGACATGGCTAGAGGAGCTGTAACCCAGAGGTGAGAATGCTGCAGATGCGAATGTTGAACCCTTAGCTGCGATACCTGCCATCAAGCTTGCGCGTGTTGGGTTCTTACCAGCTGCGCGAAGTGCCTGAACAGTCATCATTGCGGTGTTCATACCAATCAAGACGTTGTTATCAAATACAGCGGATGCGTTGTATTTGGTATTTACATCTTGGAACATCTTGATGTATTCATCAGATGCATCAGCTGGGCTTGGAACAAATGAAGCACCGCGAGCGCCAGTCAATACTGCTGCTGGTACGCCAAGCGCCTTAAGTGTTGTTGCATCGCCACCAACAGATCCGAGGATCCATTGAGTTTTGAAACCAAGTTGTGCTGCTGCGCCAAGAGCTGGACCGGTTGCTGAAGTTACACCGAACATTACGGTGACTTCTGAACCAGCAGCCTTGAGCTTGCCGATCCAACCAGCGCCTACTGCTGCGCTCTGTGAACCAGATGCATAAGGAATCTTGAGATCGAAGTTGAGGCCTGCTGCTTTAAAGCCAGCGAGTGCATCTGTTCCGAAGTCATCATCTTGGTAGATGAGAGCAAGCTTCTTGCCTGCAAAGTTCTCCTTGATATAGGAAGCCATGATCTTTGCTTCCATGTAATAAGAAGGAAATAGTGGGTAGGTGGTTGGGAACTTCTTAGCATCTGCAAATCCGCTAAATCCGGTATTTACAAAGAGGGAAGGAATTCCACGACGACCAAGATTCACACCACTTGCGATAGCAAGGTTGTTAGAGGTACCTAGCTGACCAACAGTTGCAAATACCTTGTCCTTGAGCACGAGCTCGTTGGTCTTTGCTACTGCGTTGGTTGGTAGGTAGCCATCGTCTTTGATAACTAACTGAACTTTGCGGCCGTAGACGCCACCATTGTCATTGACGTAGTTGAAGTAAGCCTGCATGGCCTGTCCAACTTTGTTATAACCAGGGGCTGCTGCGCCTGTAAGAGGAAGAGTGATTCCAAGCTTGATCGTCGTTGCTGTCACACCGGTTTCTGAGTGTGGGCTGAATGCTTGTGCTGGTAGTGAGGTTGTTGCCATCACTCCGGCAGTTAGCAGCGCAGCAGCAGCAAGCGAACGCTTGGTGCGAACTGATCCGAACATGTTTTTCCTTCCTGTACTTGCCATGCGGTTGCAGGGCATGAGGGACGTACTTTCTCTTATAAATTGACGGGCCTAGGCCCGCTCAGTAACGCCAAGTTAACTACTTTTTGCGGAATTTGGGACCGTTTGGGGCAAAAAGAACCGTAACGATTAGGAGAAAACTCGTTATAAATACTGGCAAATTATCGGAAATGTGCGGGCCGCTGGCGAAATAGTCGGTGACTCTGCCCGATAGATCCTCTTTTATGGCCACGAGCAAAAGCCCGGCTATCAAGGCGCCAGCAAGGCTGGTGGTGCCGGCTAAGACCACCCCAGTAAGGATGGTGAAAGAAAGTACTAATGGGAAAGCATCCGGGAAGGCGCTCTTAACGCTCATGGCGAGAATGGCGCCGGCCAATCCCGCAATTCCAGAGCTAATGGTGAAAGCCAATACTTTTGAACGCCCAATATGAATACCAGATAGTTCAGCAGAAACTGGTGCGCTTCGAAGTGCTCGCCATTGGCGCCCATAACGACTCGAAAGTAAATTCGATAACAGCCAAATAATAATGAGACCAGCTAATGCGGCTATCCAAAAATACCATTTGTATTCAGTTGCATTATCGCGAAAAGATTTTGGTGCGTTTCCCAGATCATAAGGAAGCCCTTGTGTTCCTTTAAGGAAGGAAAACTGACTTGTGATGAATGGCAACCCAAAGGCAAGTGCCAAAGTTGTGCCGGCAAGATACGGCCCCTTCAATCGCCCAGCGGCAACTCCAAGCAAGGCGCCAAAAATTGCAGCACCTAACACCGCAATCGCAAATGTTGCTGCAAGCGGAAAGTGCCAATAAGTTCGCGATAAGACGGCTGAGTATGCACCTACCGCCATTAAGGCACCGTGACCCATAGAGATTTGTCCAGAATAGCCAGTTAACAAAACTAATGAGCATATTGCAACAACCGTATAAATAACCATCATGCCTTGAGTCACGCGCAACTCATCCACATGATCACCAATAAAGAATGCAGCTATTCCCATTGCAACAAAGGAAAGATTCCGGAGTCGGCTACGCACTTCGACCTCGTCTCGCGGCAATAATTCCCCCCGGTTTAATTAACAAAACCAGAAGTAAGACCACAAACGTGGATGGAAATTCGAGATTTGAATTCACATATTCGCGAATAAATGCCAATCCAACTCCAAGCACCAATCCACCAACTGCTGCGCCAATCAGACTTTCCAATCCTCCAATTACGGCCGCGACGAAACCATAAATGAGAAGTGAATCCAGCGAGTTAGGCGACAGACCTGATTGTGGTGTGATGAGAACTCCAGCAACTGCGCCAGTTGCTCCGGCAAAGGCCCAGCCAACAGTTCTAATTCGGTCGACTTTGACGCCGGCTAGGCGAGCAGTTTCTGGCTGGAATGCCGCGGCCCGCAGTGCAAGACCCAGCGAAGTTTTCTGGAAAATAACAGTGAAAACGATCATCACAACGATTGTCGTAATGACAATTAATAAGTTGTAACGGGAGAAGGGAATAGTTGTGTGACCAAAAGTAAATCCAATATTGCTGACTGGAGCTTTGTATTGACGAAGGTCTCCGCCCCAGATCATTCCCACAACAGATCGAATAACTCCAAGTAATCCCAGAGTCGCGATGATTGGTGCGATGGATGCTAGTGGTCCATTTGCGGACCGCTTTGTTAATGAACGAATAAGTAGCGCATCTACTAATGCACCAATAACTGCTCCTGCAACTAGTGCGACAGGAAGTGCGAGCCAGTAATTATTAGTTCTGCTAATAACTTCATAGCCAATGTAAGTAGACAAGATTGCTTGTCCTGCTTGCGCAAAATTCACAACCCGAGTCGAGCGCCACACAAGTACCAAAGCGAGTGCCATCAAACTATAAATAGAACCAGCGGTGATGCCAATTAAAGATGTATTAAGTATCGTCAACATTAGTACCCCAAATATGCCGCACGAAGGGCCGGGTCGTTGACGAGATCAGCGGACTTTCCGGCGGCCACGAGTTTTCCTAAATTTATAATGATCCCAGCATCGGCAATCTTGAGTGCGCTCATTGCATTCTGTTCGACCAGAACTACAGTGAGCCCCAAACGTTGGCGCATGGAATTAATGGCATGGAAGATCTGTTCTATGACCAACGGCGCAAGACCTAGAGATGGTTCATCGAGCAGCAATAATTCTGGACGAGAAATAAGCGCGCGGCCAATGGCTAACATCTGACGTTCTCCACCCGACAGAGTGTCTGCGCTCTGGGAGAGTCGCTCACCCAATCGTGGGAAGAGATCTATGACTTCACTTTTGGCTAATGCAACATCTTTCTTATCACGGCGCCAAATACCACCGAGGTTGAGATTTTCTTCCACAGTGAGCTCTGGGATAACTGACTTGCCATCTGCTACATGCAAAATTCCTTGGCGAACTAAATTCTCTGGCTTCTGACCCAATATCGAATTGCCTTTCCAGGTCGCACTGCCAGCTTTTGTTGATTTCAAACCAGTCAAAGCTCGTAGAAGGGTTGTCTTGCCGGCTCCGTTGGATCCAATTACTGCAGCAAGCTCACCTTGTTGAACAGTAAAAGAGAGGCCATCGACAGCGCGAATTGCCCCATGATCAACAGTGAGGTCAGAGACAATGAGTGCGCTCATGAATTTGCCTGCACACCCAAGTAGGCAGCAACAACTGCAGGATCTGTTCGCACTTGATCGACTGTGCCACTGGCAATTACTTCACCAAAATTGAGAACGTAGAGGCGATCACAGACTGACATCACCACATCCATATGGTGTTCAACTAATAGCACTGACATGGTCGCCGATAAGTTGTGGATCAAATTATTCATCCACTCAATATCTTGAGATCCAAGTCCACCTGCAGGTTCATCGAGCAAAAGAATTTTAGGTTCCGAGACAAGTGCCCGAGCTATCGCAATTCGCTTAGTTACTGGATACGGCAAAGAATCCACTCGACGATCGGCGATTCCTGCGGCATAGACGCGTTCGAGTGAAGTCATCGCGCGATCCTTAAGGTGGCGTTCTTTTTTGCCATCCAAACCAAGGGCAGCGCGAATCAAACCGCCTTCTGCAAATTTAGTTGCACCGATCATCACATTCTCTAAAACAGTGAGATCGGGAAATAGCCCAACTCCTTGTAATGTCCGAGCAATACCCAAATCGACCAACTCATCAGTGGTCGGCCAATCATGTCTCTTGCCATTAAGTGAGAGCGATCCTTGCGCTTGGACAATTCCGCATAAAGAATTAAAAAGCGTAGTTTTGCCGGCGCCATTAGGGCCGATCAATCCCACAACTTCATTGGGATATAGATCGAGATGTACATCGGAGAGCGCTTTTAGCCCACCAAAGTGGACAGATAGTCCCTCAATGGAAAGAAGGGCGCTTCGTTGCGAACTCACCCGTAGATTCTAGGCACGCGAGAGGCAATTCTTGTAACTATTTCGTAGTTAATTGTCTTTGATGCTTCCGCCCATTCATCAATCGAGTAACCACCGGCGCCGAAGAGGAGAACTTGATCACCGTTTTTCGCCTCCGATCCAGGACCTAGGTCAACAACAAATTGATCCATTGAAACGCGTCCAATTATGGGCGCCTTCACTCCATGGAAAGTAACTCCCACAGCGCTCGATGTATTTCGTGGAATTCCATCTGAATACCCCATGGCGACGATGCCTAATGTGGTGTCGACAGAAGTAACTCCGACTCCCCCATAACCAACGGGAGTTCCAGCTTTAACTTTCTTTACTAATGCCAGAGTCGCAACTACCGACATTGCCGGGATGAGGCCAAGTGATTCTCCGCTGCCCATTGATGTGACGTCAGGTGAGAGTCCATACATTGAAATTCCAAGTCGAACGATATTGCGGTGTGCGCCAATGCGAGTCTGGGCAGCGGCAGAATTAGCGAGGTGTACAAGTTGCGGATTTATTCCTGCACTTTTCAATTGGGCAAGCGCAGCATCAAAATGGGTGATCTGCGAATCAGTTTCAGGGCGCTCTGGTTCATCCGCGCGTGCAAAATGTGTCCAGAAGCCGATGTAATCGAGTTCGAAAGTATTCGCAACTTCTAAAAATTCTGTAAAATCCTCTTCCGTGAACCCGCCACGGCCCATTCCTGAATCAAATTCGATATGAACTCGAGGCTTCTTTCCCAGCGACTTGCCTGCCGATTCAATCGCACGGGCATGATCAATAGAGGCGAGAGATAAATCGATATTCAATTCAATCGCGCGTGAAAAATCTTCACCAAGCGGAGTTAGCCATGCGATCAATGGTGCAGATATTCCTGCCTCACGAAGCGCAAAAGCCTCTTCTAATAATGCAACTCCAAGCCAAGTAGCACCAGATTCAAGTGCACAATTTGCTACCGGAATAAGACCATGGCCATAGGCGTTGGCTTTGACGACAGCTAATACCTCGGCTTCAGTGTTGCCTCTAATTTTCTTGATATTAGATGCGATCGCACCAAGATCAACATGTACTTCTGCCCGCTGCCCCATTACTTATTCTCAACAATCACCATGGCCGATGCGATTCCGGCATCGTGAGAGAGAGTTAGGTGCACAGTGAATTCTTTCAAACGGGTAGCCATCTCACCAGTAAATTCAAAGTATGGCTTGCCAGTTTCTTCAGATTTGATTTCTGCATGCTGCCAATTGAAAGCTGCCTTTGCGTTGAGCGCTTTGGCCAATGCTTCTTTTGCCGCAAAACGGGCAGCAAGTGAAGCAATAGGTTTTGAAGCTTCGGCTGGGGTGAATACTCGAGCCGACATACCAGGTGTGCGATCTAGCGATTCCTTAAAGCGAGCGATATCTACAACATCAATACCAATTCCGAATATTGAACTCATGAGGGCTGCTTCTTTGATGGAACAAATCGGTCGATAGCTATTAGCGCCAGAAGGATTGCTCCACCCAGTAAAACTCCACCCAATAAATCACTAAACCAATGTGTGCGGCGAATCAAGGAGACAATACAAACGGCCAGAGTAATCACTCCTGCAAGCCAACCCAGCTCTATCCCCTGAAATGGATCGCGCTTGGTATAGCGAAATACTAAATAAGAAAGAAGTCCCCACGAAACTAGTGCGTTAGCAGCATGCCCGCTGGGATAGGACATCCCACCTTGATGAAGCTCATCAAGAAAGAGGCGTGGCTTAGTGCGACCAAAAAATAACTTTGAAGCTCCGACCACACCATTGAGTGCGAGCAGAGAGAGGATGGAAAGGTTGAGTGGTCGATAGGACTTAAATCTCCAACTTATAAGTACCGCAGAAGTGATGAGGATTGTTGCGGTAAACCAACGAAGTCCTAAATCATCGATTGCAATCAGTACATGACTTGGGAACCCCTTAATTGTGTAATGCTTCATATTTTGAATATGGTGATCGACGTTGTAGAGCCAGCTTTTTGCCAAAATTTGTTGGGTGGTAATAAGAAATCCCACAAAGAGAAGTGCTGATACTTGGAGCGCCCGCACCATCTCCTTCTTTCGAAGCGGAGTTAATTCGCGGTAGATAGTCATATCACTCAACAGTTACAGATTTGGCGAGATTGCGAGGCTGATCAACATCATTGCCGCGCGCAATTGCCATCTCGTAAGCAATGACTTGTAGTGGGACAACTGATAGAACTGGTTGGAGGAATTCGTGAACTTTTGGGATGCGGATCAGGTGATCAGCAGATGCAAGCGGAGCATCGGAGATTGCGATGATGACCGCTCCGCGTGCCTTAACTTCTTGAATATTGGAGGCCATTTTTTCGGCAAGAAGCGAACCTTCCGGTGGCATGATCGCGACTACTGGTGTGCCCTGATCAATAAGTGCGATCGGACCATGCTTGAGTTCGCCGCCCGCAAAACCCTCGGCATGCATATAGGCCAATTCCTTCAGCTTCAACGCACCTTCAAGCGCGGTAGGGAAACCTACGTGGCGACCTAAAAAGAGCATTGACGTGGCATCTTTAAATTGGCGGGTGAGTGCTCGTAGTGGCTCAACAGTCTCAAGAATTTGTTCAACTTTTGCAGGAAGCTCGGAAAGCTCTGCCGCAATACTTTCCTGAGTTGCTAGATCAAGTGTTCCGCGCTGGCGACCAAAGTGAAGAGCAAGTAAATACATGGCAATTAGTTGCGCAGTAAAAGCTTTAGTGGAGGCAACCGCAATTTCAGGGCCGGCATGTGTGTATAGAACGGCATCTGATTCCCGAGGAATTGTCGAGCCATTGGTATTGCAGACAGAGAAAACGCGGGCGCCATGTGAGCGCGCATAACGCATCGCCATCAATGTATCCATTGTCTCGCCGGACTGAGAGATAGGAATGAGAAGAGTGTTGGCATCAACACTTGGTTCGCGGTAGCGATATTCCGAAGCGAGCTCTACATCAACCGAGATACCAGCCCACTTCTCCATCGCATATTTTCCAACGAGCCCTGCGTGATAGGCAGTTCCGCAGGCAATAATCACAATCTTGGTAATTCCTTCAAGTGAAATTCCGGCAGTAATCTCGGGATCAAGGCCACCAAGGCGACCGATCAAAGTATCTGCAATCGCTTTAGGCTGTTCATAGATTTCTTTAAGCATGAAATGCTCGTATCCCCCACGTTCTGCGGCAGAGGCATCCCAAGAGATCTCATATTCCTTAGGCGTTAAAACTTTTCCATTAATATCGGTAACAACGATGGATGATGCGGTGATATCTACGATCTCATCTTGACCGAGCTCGATTGCATGCTTAGTGAATTCAATAAATCCAGCTACATCAGATGCCAAGAAATTCTCGCCATTGCCCACTCCCACAACGAGTGGTGAATTACGTCGGGCTCCAACTATGCGCCCTGGCTCGTCAGAATGAATAGCAAGCAAAGTAAATGAGCCACGTAATTGACTGCAGACATCGCGCATCGCTGCAGCTAAATCTCCATGGTGTGATTTGCGAGCATCACTCAAAAGGTGAACTACTGATTCAGTATCAGTCTCTGATTTAAATATGTGGCCGCGCTTTTCGAGCTCGGCCCGAAGCTCAACGTAGTTTTCAATAATCCCGTTATGAATGAGCGCGAGCTTTCCTTCGTTATCTAAATGAGGGTGTGCGTTGGTGTCGGTTGGTCCACCATGGGTAGCCCAGCGAGTGTGGCCAATTCCCGAATGCGATGCCGGAACTTGATCTCCCAAAATCTCTTCTAAATTACCGAGTTTGCCGGCGCGCTTTTCTACCCAAAGCGGACCGCCTGCATCAACTGCAAGTGCGATTCCGGCAGAGTCATATCCGCGATATTCCAATCGGCGAAGACCTTCAAGAACTGGAGCGAGAGCGGTGGCCTTGCCTGTGTATCCAACGATGCCACACATGATCCAACTCCCTTAATAATTTATTGCTTGAGTTCGGATCTTACTATTTCAGCAATCTTATTAGCGATTTCTTCGGCACGAGCCTGGCTTTCTGCCTCCACCATTACGCGAACAAGTGCTTCCGTGCCCGATGCGCGGACCAATACGCGACCGTTATCGCCTAATGATTTCTCACTCTGCGAAATAATTTCTGAAATTGCATGTGAGGTAGTGAGTTGAGATTTATCTACATCTTTGACGTTTACCAAGATTTGTGGGAATCGCTTCATGATTCCAGAGAGTTCATGGAGGGACTTACCGGTCGATGCCATGACCTGCATCAAGTGAAGCGCAGTCAATAATCCATCACCGGTCTGAGAATGTTCACGCATAATAATGTGCCCAGATTGCTCGCCACCAAGTACATGGTTGTTGGCCAACATGTTCTCAAGTACATAGCGATCACCGACTGCAGTCTTCTCGACTTTGATTCCTTGGGATTCCATTGCCTTCACAAATCCAAGATTCGACATCACTGTTCCGACAACGGTGGGGACCTTCCAGTGGTGCGCAAGGATTGCCATGATGAAATCACCATCAACCACATTGCCTAAGTGATCAACCGCCAGGCATCGATCGGCATCGCCATCGTGGGCAATACCAAGGTCTGCACCTTCTGCCTTAACGCGAGCAATTAGATTCTCCATATGGGTCGAGCCACAACCATCGTTAATGTTCCAGCCATTTGGCGATGCCGAGATTGCAGTGACGCGAGCGCCGGCGCGCTGATAAGTCTCTGGTGCAACTTCTGACGATGCGCCGTTGGCGCAATCAACCACAACGTGAAGTCCATTGAGACCAGATGACAATGACTTTAATAAATGGAAGATATAGCGTTGGGCAGCAGACTCATCATTAACCACACGACCCACATCTAAACCAATGGGACGAACCCATGGCTCTTTTAAGCGAGATTCGATCTGTGCTTCGAGTGCATCATCGAGCTTTCCGCCACCTTTAGCGAAGAATTTAATGCCGTTATCTGGCATTGGGTTATGCGAAGCAGAAAGCATGACGCCGAGATCTGCGCCAGATTCTGCAACTAAATGTGCGATTGCGGGAGTAGGTAAAACACCTACGCGGTAAACATCAACGCCGGCGCTTGCTAAACCTGCAACAACTGCTGCTTCAAGGAATTCACCAGATGCACGAGAGTCTTGTCCGACGATTGCTTTCGGGCGATGGCCAGAAAATGCGCCAACTTCTCCGAGAATATGCGCAGCAGCGACAGCTAAATCGAGCGCGAGTTCTGCAGTGAGATCGCGATTAGCAAGACCTCTAACACCATCAGTGCCAAAGAGGGCCATTGTTCTCCCAGTGAGAGTAGAAGTGAATTAGCGCTTAGAGTATTGAGAACGCTTACGTGCCTTCTTCAGGCCGTACTTCTTACGCTCGATAACGCGAGCATCACGTGAAAGGAATCCAGCCTTCTTCAGTGAAGCGCGGTTTGCATCAACATCGATCTCGTTGAGCGCGCGAGCAACACCAAGGCGAAGCGCACCTGCTTGTCCTGATGTTCCGCCGCCATTGATACGCGCGATGACATCGAATGAACCTTCAGCACCAACGGTGCGGAATGGCTCTGAGACGAGTTGTTGGTGAACCTTGTTTGGGAAATATGCATCGAGTGTCTTGCCGTTAACAGTCCACTTACCAGAACCTGGCACGAGGCGAACGCGTGCAACAGCTTCCTTACGACGACCGGTACCGCCTCCTGGTGCAACTACTCCCTTGCGAGATGTTGCAGCACCTGGTGTGCTGGATGAGTAAGAAGTTGGAACCTCTTCGAGATCGGTATCGATAGTTGTTTCGAAATCAGACATTAAATGGCTCCTGTTACTTCTTGACGATCTGGGAAACTTGGTTGAATTCAAACTTTGTTGGGTTCTGCGCAGCATGTGGATGTGTTGGACCTGCGTAGACCTTGAGCTTTGTACCGACTGTGCGGCCAAGCTTGTTCTTAGGGATCATTCCGAGAACTGCCTTCTCGATGACGCGTGTTGGATCTTGGTTAAGAAGATCGGCGTAGACAACTGATGTCATACCGCCTGGGAAACCTGAGTGGTGATGCGCAAACTTCTGTCCGGCCTTCTGTCCAGTAAGGACAACCTTCTCTGCGTTAATGACTACAACGAAGTCACCCATATCGATATGTGGGGCGAATGTTGTCTTGTGCTTTCCGCGAAGTAGAACGGCTGCATGACTAGCAAGACGACCTAGTACAACGCCTTCTGCGTCAATGACATGCCACTTACGTGAAACGTCACCGGCTTTTGGTGTAAATGTGCGCACGAGGTATCTCTCTTTCTAGACCTTTTAATACTGTTTTGGACAAAAAGCTTCGGTGCCAAAAGGCGCCATAAGCAGAGGAGCAGGTTACCTCTCCGCGTGGCATGGGGTCAAAACGGCCTATTTAGGCGGGCTTTTATGGCCTTTATTGCAGTGGAATCAGGCGATATCCAACCCCTCGGATGGCTGAAATAACGCGGGGGCCGCCAGCCGCCTTAATCTTGAGGCGAAGGCGAGAGGCATGGGTATCTAGCAAGTGATCGCTGGAAAATTCCACCGATCCACCGATTGCCTCAATAACTTGCTCGCGAGTAAAGACGCGCATGGGTTGCTCCATCAAAATATGAAGAAAATCGTATTCAGTTTTTGTTAAGAGAACGCGCTCCTTACCCACTATTAAATCGCGAGATTCGGTATTTAGTGAGAGATTTTCGGCCTCAAGAATTCTGGCGAGCTGAACCGGTTTGAGAGATCGGTGGCGCAATTGTGTAGTCACTCGTAAGGCGAGAATTCGAGCTGAGACAGGCTTGGTGATGTAATCATCGGCCCCTGCAGCCAGGCACATTGCCTCATCCACTTCTTGATCGTGATTGGTAAGCATAATGATTGGCACCGTAGAAACTTTGCGAATCTCACGGCATACTTCAAAACCATCAGGTTGCCCGATTGAAAGATCTAAAACGATCACTGCTGGTTTTTCATCTTGGAATTTAGTCATCGCAGAGAGACCATCTTGCGCTTCGCTTACTCGAAAGCCTTCCGCCTCTAAAGATTTCCGGACAAAAAGCCGAATATCTTCGCTGTCATCGACAATCAATATGAGTTCGCGTTGCATTAGTGGCTCCCTGCTCTCTCTTGCGTTGCTGTAGTTTTTGTAAGTGCCAAGTGGAGTAGCTGTAAAATTTCCTCTTTGATTTCATTTCGTCCCTCATAAGATATTGAGGGATTCTCTTCCAATTCACGAGAGAGTCGAGAGATCACTTCACCCTCTTCTAAATATGAGTAGAAGCCGATTGCTCCACCCACTTCATGGGCAGCAGAAGCTAGTTCCTCCGGGAGGGACTGTGAAATTCGTACGATCGCACGTTCTAAGACAGGCAGTCGTCGCTCATTAATGAGCTGATCAGTCTTGGAGATCGCTTCTGGAAATCTCACCTCAAACTTTGTTCCCGCACCTAAAGTTGATTCAACGGTAATGACTCCACCATGCAAGTGAATGATCTTCTCAACAATTGCAAGACCTAGACCCGTACCAGGGATTTGTTCTTGAACTGCATTTTGGCCGCGAAAGAATCGGGTAAATAACTCAGGAATATCTGTGGGGGCAATACCCATTCCATAATCTTGAACTCGAATATCAACTTCTGGGATATTTTCAGCAGAAACTTTTCGGGAAAATTGAAGTTCAATTTCGGAATTCGCTGGGCTAAATTTAATGGCGTTAGAGAGCAAATTCATGAAGACTTGAGCGATTTCTCCATGGCTTCCATCAATTACAAATTCATCTTTTTTGCCCGAGATATTTACGGAGATGGATTTATCACTAATTGCTGGCTGAAGAATAAAGATCACTTCTTGGGCGATTTCATAAAGATCTAATTTGTTAAAGACAATATGAGGATTCTCGCGATCGAGCTGAGATATGGAGAGCATGCTTTCAACCATATCCATCAGAGCAACGGCATTGCGATCCAAGCTATCGACAAGGGGAATCACATCCGAGGCTTGCCCACCATTCTTCATCCGCTTTCGAATGATGTCGATATAACCGATGATCGAAGTCAATGGAGTACGCAATTCATGGTTAACGGTAGAGATGAACTCATTCTTGGCTTGGTTGAGAGTCTGAAGTTTCTCTAGCGAACTTTGGGTATCCAATAGCTTTTGCTGAGAAAGCTGGAGCTCAGCGCTCTCGGTAGCGATAATTCTGCGAGCTCTCCGATATTGCGCACGCGTAGTAATTCCCAACCAGATAATAAAGAGTGAGGTAAGAACGATCAGCAGCATGAGATAAGCCAGATTAAGTCGGTCGATTCGCTCGCGATTGCGAGCTTGTTCCTTTAATTGTGCATCGACGGCCTGCTGGTAAGAGACAACCAGTGAGCGAGCGTTTGTGACCATCTCATCGATGACACCTCCTGATTTCTTAAGGAATTCCTTATGGAGACTCTCAGGGAGATAGCCCGCTGGCCCGCTAGAAACAATCAGATCCGATTTCTTGAGAGCGCTGATAAATTGGGGATCAATCCGACTGGCAATAGTTGAACCCTCGCCATCGATGACCGACATTCTTTGAGCCAAGAGTGCGCGAGCAATTTGAAGCTCGCGGCGAGTGATATTGCCCGATAGCCATTCAGAAAATCTCGTGACGTAGACCAGGGTTTCACGTTGCGTAAAAATAATTGAAGAGGCCGGAGTCTCAGCATTGGTCAGTACTTCTGCCTGCTTAATCGAATCCTGCGATGCTTTTAAAGTGGATGTACTGAAAAGAATGAGCACCCCCACCATCGCTATGCCAAGAATTACCTGTCCTATGCTGAGGCGAAATCGGGCACTCTCTTGAATATCAACACTCTTCTTCATTTACGCAACAGCTATCTTGGCAAGAGACCAATTCCAGGGATCGAGGAATTTGCTCCAGATGCTGTTGTCCGGATAGACCAATCGAATAGGTCCACCTTGATCATAAGGAATGGGAAGGCCAGCTCTCTTGATGGCAAGAAAGGCATGAGCTTTCGCAAAATTTGATGCGGTATTTGAATAGACATAATCATTGAGGGCAGTTGTGTTAACTTTTTGATTGGGGGTGATTCCCGATTTTGCCAAAATTACAGTGAGTGGAATGACGGTAAAAGTTTGGCGCTTCTTCACAAAGGGCTCGTTGAGCTGGAGGGTTACTGGCTTCATCGCCAATAAATCTGCCATTCGATATTTAGTGCTCTTTCCATTTGCCACAACAGTCAAAATTATTTCATTTGGTCCGGCGGGATCTACAGCAGGTGCGCCATATGGATTCTTAGTGGCCGTCGCACCATGAGAGAGATCGAGTGATACGAGAGAAAGAAGAGATAGGAGAGAGAAAGCCATGGCAATAGCAAGAAGGGCTCTCTTCATTTTCTCAACTCCTGGCTCATTAGCGATGAAATTTTTTCTAGAAGCGCATCTGCCCTAAATGGTTTGACGATGTAGGAATTGGCTCCGGCAGCAAGTGCAAGTTCAATATCCATGGATTGAGATTTGGCGGTAATCATGAGGACGGGAACCACATTTCCAGTTGCGCGAATCTCTTTGAGGACGTCAATTCCCGAAAGTCCGGGCATCATGACATCGAGCAAGAGAAGCTCTGGCTGGTGAATCTGCAAGAGATTGAGAGCGCTTTCGCCATCCGATGCAGCAAGGACTCCGTATCCCTCCTCTTCCACAATTAATGTGATGAGATCGCGAATATCTTGGTTGTCATCGACAACAAGGATTGAGCACCCTTTGCGACTCATTCGATGGCTCCAAGTGTTCTGAATGTGAGATTCATGGTGAAAATCAACTTTCGGGAAGCATAAGGTGAGTGTTTGCTGAATGGAACAGTATTTAGCTCTTACTTCTGACTTGTGTATGGATAGATAGATGTTTGTGAGTTACTCGCGAGGTTGTAGATCTATCTTTTGAGCCTGATTCAGTGGATTCCCCTCCACTTATTCATTCCTTAATCCATCAACTCTCGACGAGCGATAGTTAACTCGGCTCTTGATTGCAATTCACTATCCACTGGATAAACAATCTTTGTCAGCGTCAGCCCACGACCAGGAAATACATAACTATCGGTTACGCGTTCACGATTAGCCAATAACTCAGCCATCCACTCCTTCGGGAACTTACCCTCCCCCACACAGACTGCTGCGCCGACAAGATTGCGAACCATCGAATAGCAAAATGCATCGGCCACGACATCGGCGGCTAAGTAGCCATTCTCCATTCGATACCAATGAAATTTAGTGAGATTACGAATAGTCGTGGAGCCTTCACGGAATTTGCAGAAGGCAGCAAAGTCATGTTCGCCAAGTAATCCGGCGCTGACTTCATTCATAATATTTTCATCCAGGTGGCGATACCACGGAGCAATATCAAAACGTGACAGTGGTGGAACTGTCATTAAGCCATCAGCAATTTTGTAGGTGTAATGGCGCTCTAGTGCGGAGAAGCGCGCATGAAAATAATCCGGCGCGTAGTCGACGGAGATAATTCGAATGTCATCAGGAAGAATTCGATTGAGGCGATAAGTCCAGTTAGGAATCTCCCAATCTTTACCTTCAAAGGGAAATTTCTCAGGGATATCTACATGTAAAAATTGTTGGGTGGCATGCACGCCGGCATCAGTGCGGCCGCCAACTATTGTGGCTAGGCGAGAGTGCGCGAGCTTTGCGATGGCATCTTCAATTGTCTCTTGAAGTGAGGGCTGATCAGGTTGCTTGGCCCAGCCGGCATATACGGTGCCGTCATAAGTTAATTCGATCCGTAAACGACGAAACCCACTCTCGGGTAAGAGAGTGGGTAGCGCCATCTAAATCTGTTGAGCTAGGTAACGAGGATTAATCGTTAAGAAGTTCAATTACCGCCATAGGTGCATTGTCACCGTTGCGTGGGCCAACCTTGGTGATACGTGTGTATCCGCCAGGGCGCTTTGCAAAACGAGGAGCAATCACTGTGAAGAGTGTATGTACGACGCCCTTGTTAGCAATTGTCATCAATACGCGACGACGTGCAGCGAGATCATTTGCCTTTGCTTGAGTAATCAAGCGCTCAGCAATCGGACGAAGACGCTTAGCCTTGGTCTCGGTTGTGGTGATCTTGCCGTGTTCGAAGAGCTGCTCAGCGAGAGTGCCAAGTAACAATCTTTCGTGTGATGGACCACTGCCGAGGCGTGGACCCTTAGCTGGCTTTGCCATGTCGTTCTCCTAGAGCTGCTCTGAATCAGCAAGCTCTGCTGACTCTTCGTCGTTATTGCCGTAATTGGCATGCTTTGTTGGATCGAAACCAATTGGACTGTCCTTCAATTGAAGGGCCATGGAGTGAAGTTTTGCCTTCACTTCATCAATCGACTTTGAACCAAAGTTACGGATATCCATCAAATCTGCCTCTGAACGTCCAACAAGCTCGCCGACAGTGTGAATACCTTCACGCTTGAGGCAGTTGTAAGAACGAACGGTGAGATCTAGATCTTCGATTGGAAGAGCGAGATCTGCAGCGAGTGCAGCATCTTGTACGGATGGTCCCATTTCGATGCCCTCGGCATCAACATTGAGTTCGCGAGCAAGACCGAAGAGCTCAACCAAAGTTCTTCCAGCTGATGCCATTGCATCGCCTGGCTTGATTGATTGCTTGGTCTCAACATCAACAATTAAACGATCGAAGTCTGTACGTTGTTCAACGCGAGTTGCTTCAACCATGTATGTAACGCGAAGAACAGGTGAGTAGATGGAGTCAACTGGAATACGACCAATATCTCCGCCGGCAGCCTTGTTCGAAACTGCTGTTACATAACCACGACCGCGCTCAACTGTGAGCTCAACCTCGAGGTTGGCCTTTGAGTTAAGTGTTGCGATGTGAAGATCTGAGTTGTGGACCTGAACACCTGCAGGAGCAGCGATATCAGCGCCAGTTACGACACCTTCACCATTCTTGCGGATGTAAAGAAGTGATGGCTCATCGTTATCTGAAGAGAGCACGAGGTTCTTAATATTAAGAACCATCTCAGTGATATCTTCCTTGACGCCTTCGAGAGTTGCGAACTCATGGAGCGCACCGTTGACGCGAATGCTGGTAACTGCTGCACCAGGAATCGAAGACAACAAGGTACGGCGTAATGAATTGCCGAGTGTGTAACCAAAACCAGGCTCCAGCGGTTCAATGATGAAACGTGAACGGTATTCGCTTACTACTTCCTCTGTGAGGATGGGGCGTTGTGCAATTAGCACTTAGTTCCTCCGTCTGTCTGGGAGATCCACTATTTGATCTCCCGGTCGGTTAATGGGTTAGAAAATTACTTGCTATAAAGTTCAACGATGAGCTGCTCAGTGACCTGAGTATCGATAACAGCGCGAGCTGGTAGTGCGTGAACCAAAATACGTAGCTTTGATCCAACAACTTCCATCCATGCTGGTACTGACTTCTCACCCAATTCAGCGCTTGCGACGATAAATGGTGTGGTCTCTTGTGAGCCAGGTACAACATCAATGACATCCATTGGTGTTACACGGAATGAAGGAATGTTTACCTTCTTACCGTTAACCAAGAAGTGTCCGTGACGTACCAATTGGCGCGCCATGTCGCGGCTCTTTGCAAAGCCGGCACGGAAAACAACGTTGTCTAGACGTGTCTCGAGGATGATGAGAAGGTTCTCGCCGGTCTTACCTTGAAGACGGTTTGCCTCTTCGTAGTAACCACGGAATTGCTTCTCGAGTACACCGTAAATACGTGCGCACTTCTGCTTTTCACGCATCTGAAGTAGGTACTCAGATTCCTTTGAACGACCACGGCCGTGCTGTCCTGGTGGATATGGACGTGATTCGATCGGACACTTTGGACCATCGCACTTTGAGCCTTTGAGGAAAAGTTTTACTTTTTCGCGGCGGCAGCGCTTGCAATCTGCTCCTGTATAACGAGCCATTTATTCTCTTCCTTCCTTAAACTCGACGAGGCTTGGGTGGGCGGCAACCGTTGTGTGGAGCTGGTGTGACATCAGAGATGGCACCAACTTCTAGGCCGGCAGCCTGTAATGAACGGATAGCTGTTTCGCGACCAGAACCTGGTCCCTTAACAAATACATCAACCTTCTTGAGGCCATGCTCTTGAGCGCGACGAGCAGCAGCTTCTGCAGCCATCTGCGCAGCGAATGGTGTTGATTTACGTGAGCCCTTGAAGCCAACCTGACCAGCAGATGACCAAGAGATAACAGCGCCCGTAGGGTCTGTAATAGAAATGATTGTGTTGTTAAAGGTTGACTTGATGTAAGCCTGACCGAGAGCAACGTTCTTCTTTTCCTTCTTGCGAAGTTTGACCTTGCCTTTACCGGCAGCAGTCTTTGATTTAGGAGCAGCCATTTTTTACTTTGTCTCCTTCTTCTTTCCAGCGATTGCCTTACGAGGGCCTTTACGTGTGCGCGCATTGGTGTGTGTGCGCTGACCACGTACAGGAAGTCCCTTGCGGTGGCGAATACCTTGGTAGCTCTGGATCTCAACCTTGCGGCGAATGTCTCCAGCTACTTCACGACGAAGATCACCTTCGATTTTGTAATTTGCTTCGATGTATTCACGAAGCTGTGCCAATTCTGGCTCTTGAAGATCTTTAACTCGGGTATCAGGATTAATACCGGTTGCTGCAAGAGTCGCATGCGAACGGGTAAGTCCGATTCCGAAAATGTAAGTGAGTGCAATCTCTACTCGCTTTTCGCGAGGAAGATCGACACCGACAAGACGTGCCATCTCTATACCTTTTTCTTTTATCCGGAAGGTCCTCCGCAATACATCCCAACAGTTGTTGGGCTTCGGCCTACCGGTCCGAAGGTCTTAGTAGTTTCCTGCTAAGTCGTATTACGCGTTCTTTATTTACTTGTGGAGATAAAAAATTATCCCTGGCGTTGCTTGTGACGAAGATTGTCGCAAATGACCATCACGCGACCATTACGACGAATGACTTTGCACTTATCGCAAATCTTCTTCACGCTTGGCTTAACCTTCACGGCTTCCTTCTTTCACTTGTTTCTTTTAACGATTACTTAAAACTTTACTTATAGCGATAAGTAATTCGACCTCGTGTGAGGTCATATGGACTGAGTTCTACGATCACACGATCTTCCGGAAGAATGCGAATATAGTTCTGTCGCATCTTTCCGCTGATGTGTGCAAGCACAACGTGTCCATTTGTTAACGTCACGCGAAACATCGCGTTCGGCAAAGCTTCAGCAACGGTGCCCTCGATTTCGATGGAGCCGTCTTTCTTGGCCAAGCGATACCTACTTCTCTATTTCATGCGGTTAACATCCCGGGTGGGATAGGTGCCGCCCACTTCTGGGCAGAGGATGAGTCTAAAGGGGCGGGCCAAATAAGAGAAATCGGGTACTTATACTCCCGACTAGGCCAAAAGTGAGGAGATTTCCACACCGAATTCGGCCAATTTTGCCTTCCCGCCGTCTAGGGCGGTCAAGACAAAGGGCTTGCCATCAGGCAAGAAGGCAAAAGAGTGTTCAAAGTGAGCGCCACGAGATCCATCTTCTGAAACTACCGTCCACTCATCTTCGAGAGTCACTGTCTTGTGAGTACCACGAGTAATCATCGGTTCAATAGCCAGCGCCATTCCGACCTTGAGTTCTGGCCCCATTCCCGCTTTACCGAAATTGAGAACGTGCGGCTCTTGGTGCATCTCTGTACCAATTCCATGTCCACCATATTCACGCAAAATTCCATACTTACCTTGAGAGTTGATGTAACTCTCGATGGCTTCAGAAATATCAGTGAGGTGTCCCCCAACTTTGCCGGCAGCAATTCCGCGCCACATAGATTCTTCGCACACATCCATCAATTTCTGATCTGCCGGGTCCACAGTCCCCACACCTAGCGAAAATGCGCTATCGCCATGCCAACCTTCAATAATCGCACCGAAATCAATCGAAATAATGTCACCGTCTTTTAGCGGAGCGTCATCGGGAATGCCATGAACGATCTCGTTATTCACTGATGCGCACACAACCGCTGGATAGCCGTGGTAATTCAAGAAGTTAGATTTGGCCTTATTTTTAGCTAAGTTTTCGATGGCGATCTGGTTGAGATCATTTCGAGTTACACCCGGCTTAATCGCCGCTTTCATGAGATCAAGGGATTCAGCAACGACCAAACCTGCGCGCCGCATTAACTTGAGTTGATCAAGTGTCTTGATTTGGATTGCCATAAAAGAAACCTTAGTTAACGGCGGCGCTTAGTGCTGAAATTGCGCGAGCTGAGATCTCTGAAACCTCGCCAGTTGCTGGGATGGAGATCAAAAGCCCTTCACTACGATAGAAAGCAATGATCGGTTGAGTCTGCTCTGCATAGACGGCCAAGCGATGTGTGATTACTTCTTCTGAATCATCTTGACGTTGGTAGAGCTCACCTTGGCACTTATCGCAGATGCCATCGACAGCAGGCTTCTCAAAGACAATGTGGAATGAGGTTCCGCAAGCACGACATGTGCGACGCCCAGTCAGGCGAAGGAGAATCTCTGCATCCTCTAGCGAAAACTCAAGTGCGGCATCAATAGGCGCGCTCTTCTCGGCAAGAATCGCACGTAAGAACTCTGCTTGCGCAACGTTGCGTGGGAATCCATCGAGGAGGAATCCATTAGCGACATCGCCATGAGTAAGTCGATCGCGAACCATCTCATTAGTAACAGAATCAGGTACCAGATTTCCAGCATCAGAATATGACTTAGCAAGTTTGCCGAGTTCAGTCTCGTTCTTGATATTAAGTCGGAATATATCTCCGGTGGAAATATGTGGAATACCGTAATGAGCCGCAAGGTGTACTGCTTGAGTTCCCTTACCTGCTCCTGGTGGTCCAACCAGGATAAGTCGCATTAGCGCAAGAATCCTTCGTATGAACGCTGCTGGAGCTGAGATTCAATCTGCTTTGCAGTATCAAGACCAACACCGACAACGATCAGAATTGCTGTTCCGCCGAATGGGAAGTTCGATGAAGCATTGAACATGATCAGAGCGATGATAGGAATAATTGCTACAAATGCTAGATAGAGAGCGCCTGGCAATGTAATACGTGAAAGTACATATTGGAGGTACTGCGCTGTTGGGCGTCCAGCACGAATGCCGGGAATAAAGCCACCGTACTTGCGCATGTTTTCCGCAACTTCTTCCGGATTGAATGAGATTGCTACATAGAAGTAGGTGAAGAAAATAATCAATGTTGCGTAAGTGACGATGTAGATCCAGTGATCACCCTTAACCAAGTTCGCCTTGATCCAGGTCGCCCACGCGGAATTACTTCCTGAGAAGTTAACGATGAGTGATGGGATATAGAGGAGTGATGAAGCGAAAATAACTGGGATAACGCCAGCTTGGTTGACCTTAATAGGAATGTAAGTAGAAGTTCCGCCATAGGACTGACGTCCCACTTGACGAGTCGCGTATTGAACTGGAATTCGACGCTGTGCTTGCTCAACGAATACAACTGCGCCGATTACTCCGACACCAACGACAAGAACGGTAATAAATGCGCCTAGGCCATTTTGAGTCTTGATCGCCCAGAGCTGGGTTGGGAATGAAGCTGCAATAGATGTAAAGATCAAAATGGACATACCGTTGCCGACGCCACGATCTGTGATCAATTCACCGAGCCACATGATTACTGCAGTACCCGCAGTCATAACGCAGACCATGGTCAAAATACGTGGCCAAGTTGCGCCAGGAATAATTTCAAGTGCACAACCCTGGAAGAGACGACCAGTTGTGCGCGCTACAGCGATCAAACCTGTTGATTGCAAAATTGCAAGGCCAACGGTGAGGTAACGGGTGTATTGAGTGAGCTTTGCGTTGCCAGATTGTCCTTCATTCTTCAACGCTTCAAAGCGAGGAATTACGACGGTAAGCAACTGAATAATGATCGAGCTGGTGATGTAAGGCATGATGCCGAGCGCGAATACAGATAAGTGAAGAAGCGCTCCACCAGAGAAGAGATTGACGAGACCAAAGAGGCCGCCGTTATTTGCTTGATCCAAACATGCTTGAACGTTCTTGTATGAGACGCCAGGTGTTGGAACGATGGAACCAAAACGGAAGAGTCCCATGATGGCCATAGTGAAGAAAATCTTGCGACGCAGATCAGGCGTTTTGAATGCCTTACCAAATGCTTGAAGCATGAAATTCTCCTTCTATGAAATCTTTATGGGACTCTTGCGATTTAATCTTTAGAGTTCTTAGAGCTTCTTAGTAGTTCCGCCAGCAGCAGCAATCTTCTCAGATGCTGATGATGAGAAGCCGTGAGCCTCTACGGTTACTTTGACAGAAATTTCGCCATTTCCAAGAACCTTGACTGGGTAGCCATCACGAACAGCGCCCTTTGCAATCAAATCCGCAACAGTGACTGAGCCACCCTTTGGATAGAGAGCATTGATTGTTGAAACGTTTACTGGCTGATACTCAACGCGCTCTGGGTTTTTGAAACCACGAAGCTTTGGAAGACGCATAACGAGAGGTAGCTGACCACCTTCGAAGCCGGCACGAACAACGTTACGAGCACGAGTTCCTTTACCGCCACGACCTGCAGTCTTACCTTTCGATGCTTCTCCGCGGCCCTTACGGGTGCGAGCCTTCTTTGCTCCTGGAGCTGGACGAAGATGATGGACTTTGAGAACCATTCTTATTCGACCTCCTCTACCTTAATCATGTGGCGGACAGCGACGACCATTCCACGAATCTCTGGACGATCTTCCTTAACAACGACATCACCGATTCTCTTCAAACCGAGTGAGCGCAAAGTATCGCGATGCTCAGGACGAGCTCCGACCTTTGAACGAAGTTGAGTGACTTTTAAACGTGGCATTAGTTGCTACCTACCGATGCTGCTACTGCACGAGCGATTGCTGCTGGTGCTACGTCTTCTAGTGGAAGGCCACGACGTGCTGCAATCGCATTTGGATGTTCCAAAGCGCGAAGTGCTGCAACGGTTGCGTGAACCATATTGATTGGGTTATTTGACCCAAGTGACTTGGTCAAAACATCGGTGATTCCTGCGCACTCAAGTACGGCACGAACTGGACCACCCGCAATAACTCCGGTACCTGGTGATGCTGGGCGAAGTAGGACTACGCCTGCAGCCTTTTCACCTTGTACTGGGTGAGGAATTGTTCCGTAGAGGCGAGGAACTTTGAAGAATGACTTCTTCGCTTCTTCCACTGCCTTAGCGATAGCTTGTGGAACTTCTTTAGCCTTACCGTAACCGATACCGACTGTTCCATTTTGATCGCCAACAACTACAAGAGCGGTGAATGAGAAACGGCGTCCACCCTTAACAACCTTAGATACGCGGTTGATGAAAACAACGCGCTCTGTGTAAGGAGACTTCTCTTTCTCAGGTCCGCCATCGCGACCGCGGCGTTCGCGACGATCGTTTGAGCCTTTACCCCCACGCTGATCTTGACCAGCTTGTGGAGCATTTGAATTAGGAGTAGTTGCCATTAGAAGTCCAATCCACTCTCGCGAGCAGCATCAGCTAGAGCTGCAATACGGCCTGTGTACTTATTGCCGGCACGATCGAAGACAACCGATGTAATACCGGCAGCCTTAGCGCGTGTAGCGATTTCTTTTCCAACGATACGAGCCTTTGCGCTCTTATCGCTTGAAGAATCCTTACGGAGTGCATCTTCCATAGTGCTTGCTGAAACCAAAGTCTGACCGATGGCATCATCAATAATCTGGACAAAGAGGTGACGCGATGAGCGTGACACAACAAGACGAGGACGAGCAGATGTACCGACGACCTTCTTACGGACGCGGAAGTGGCGACGGGCGCGTGCCTTTTGGGAGGAGCCCTTTGAGACCTTTACACCGATAGCCATTACTTCTTACCTGTCTTTCCTTGCTTGCGGCGGATACGTACGCCATCCAAGTGCAAACCTTTACCCTTGTAAGGATCAGATTTACGAAGCTTTTGGATCTTGGCGACTGTCTCACCTACGAGTTGCTTATCGATTCCTTGAACATGGAAACGAGTTGGTGACTCAACCTTGAAGGTGATTCCTTCTGGGGCTGGGAAATTGATGTTGTGGGAATATCCGAGTTGGAACTCGAGATCCTTACCCTTTTCAGCTACGCGGTAACCAACACCAACAATGGTGATTGATTTCTGGTAACCATTAACAACGCCATCGATCATGTTTGATAAGAGTGTGCGTGATAAGCCATGAAGTGAACGAGCTTCGCGACCATCGTTTGGGCGAGAGACGAGAATTGAATTCTCTTCCTTCGACACAGTGATTGGCTCGCGTAGATCAAGAGCAAGTGAACCCTTAGGTCCCTTAACTGCAACGTTCTGGCCAGAAATTGTGACTTCGACTCCTGATGGAATCGTGATTGGGCTACGACCGATACGTGACATTTACATCACCATACATAGGCGAGAACTTCTCCGCCTACGCCTTGCTTGTTAGCTGCCTTATCGGTCAAGAGACCAGATGAGGTGGAGATGATTGCGACGCCGAGGCCGCCCAAAACCTTAGGTAGCGCAGTCGACTTTGCGTATACGCGAAGTCCTGGCTTAGAAACACGACGAAGACCTGCGATTGAACGTTCACGGTTTGCACCGAACTTCAAATCGAGTGTCAAGGTCTTACCGAATCCAGCTGAGTTGTTCTCAACTTTGAATGCGGCGATATAACCCTCTTGCTTGAGGATTTCAGCAATGCGAACTTTTACCGATGATGACGGCATGGAAACCGTATCGTGGTAAGCAGAGTTCGCGTTGCGCAGACGTGCAAGCATGTCTGCGATCGGATCTGTCATTGTCATTCGTGGCCTTTGGCCTTTCTCGAGCCGGTTTCCGAAGTGATCTCCGGACCTTTCACGTAGTTAGTAGTTGGATAAAACCTATTTTTAAAAAATTACCAGGAAGCTTTTGTGATGCCAGGAAGTTCACCACGGTGTGCCATCTCGCGGAAGCAGATACGGCAGATGCCGAACTTTTGGTAAACAGAGTGTGGGCGACCACAACGCTGACAGCGTGTGTATCCACGGACCTTGAACTTTGGCTTGCGCGCTGCGCGAACCTTGAGTGATGTCTTTGCCATATCCCGGTCCTCTTAGTTTTCCTTGAAGGGGAAGCCAAGTTGCTTGAGCAACTCGCGACCTTCTTCATCGTTCTTGGCTGTGGTTACGAAAGTGATATCCATACCGCGTTGACGGTCGATCTTGTCCTGCTCGATTTCTGGGAATACAACCTGCTCGGTCAAACCGAAGGTGTAGTTACCGTTTCCGTCGAACTGCTTTGGAGAGAGACCGCGGAAGTCACGGATACGTGGAAGTGCGATGCTGAGTAAGCGATCGGTGAATTCCCACATACGATCGTTGCGAAGTGTTACGTGGCAACCAATTGGCATACCTTCACGCAACTTGAACTGTGCAATCGACTTACGAGACTTAGTTACTTGTGGCTTCTGTCCGGTGATGATGGTGATATCGCGGATAGCGCCTTCAATGAGCTTTGAGTCACGAGCAGCTTCGCCGACACCCATGTTGACGATGACCTTGGTCAAAGTCGGGATCTGCATAACGTTGCCGTATGCAAACTTTGTCTTGAGAGCTGGTGCGATCTCTGCCTTGTAGCGCGCCTTAAGACGCGGAGTTGTAACAGTAGACATTAGATGTCCTTTCCGGTGCGGCGAGAGATACGAATGCTCTTGCCAGCTTCATCTTTGCGTGCGCCAGTGCGAGTGGCCTTGCCATCTTCATCAACCAACATCACATTTGAAATGTGGATGGATGACTCAACAGTAAGAATTCCGCCGACCTTTACGCCGCGCTCGCTTGTTGTCTCCTGTGTGTGCTTCTTAACGCGAGCAACACCTTCGACGAGTAGACGCTGTTGCGCCTTGAAAATCTGGAGAACCTTGCCTGTTACGCCTTTATCTTTACCAGCGATAACAAGAACGGTGTCGCCCTTCTTAATCTGTGCCATTTTTATAGTACCTCCGGCGCTAATGAAATGATCTTCATAAACTTCTTGTCGCGCAGTTCACGTGCAACAGGTCCGAAGATACGAGTTCCGCGTGGCTCGCCATCCGCTTTGAGGATGACAGCTGCGTTCTCATCAAACTTGATATATGAACCATCTGGACGACGATTCTCTTTTACGGTACGAACGATGACGGCCTTAACGACCTCACCCTTCTTTACCTGTCCGCCAGGAATTGCATCCTTGACTGAACATACGATGATGTCACCGATGCCGGCGTAGCGACGGGATGAACCACCGAGTACACGGATACAAAGGAGTTCCTTTGCGCCAGTGTTGTCGGCGACGCGAAGTCGCGATTCTTGTTGAATCATTTTTTAATTCACCAGTCCCTTACTTAGCCTTCTCGATGATTTGAACTAGTCGCCAGCGCTTGGTAGCAGATAGCGGACGAGTCTCCATCAAGAGAACACGATCGCCGATACCGGCTTCGTTCTTCTCATCATGCGCCTTCAACTTGTGAGAGCGAGTCATAACCTTGGAGTACAGACCGTGCTTTACGCGATCTGAGATAGCAACTGTGATGGTCTTATCCATCTTGTCGCTTGTGACGATTCCTTCGCGGACCTTACGGTCGCCGCGGGATTCCGCTACGTCCTTCGAAGTATTTGAAGTCATGCTGCGCCTCCAATTCCTAATTCGCGCTCACGCAAAATTGTGTAGATGCGCGCAATTTCCTTACGTACCGCGGTCAAACGACCGTGGTTCTCGAGTTGGCCGGTAGCTGCTTGGAAGCGAAGGTTGAAAAGTTCTTCCTTAGCTTCGCGCAACTTAATGCCCAATTCATCGGTTGAGATCGCACGTAGCGATTCTGCGGTTAATACATCAGCCATTAGAACTCCTCACGCTTTACTACGCGGCACTTCATTGGAAGCTTGTGAATCGCACGAGTCATTGCCTCAGTAGCGATATCTTCTGCAACACCAGAGATTTCAAACATCACGCGACCTGGCTTGACGTTTGCAATCCACCATTCAGGTGAACCCTTACCGGAACCCATACGAGTTTCAGCAGGCTTCTTAGTGAGAGGACGATCTGGATAGATATTGATCCAGACCTTTCCACCAC
>CANFRP010000017.1 GCA_947449535.1 Actinomycetota bacterium
GGTGATTTGCGGACGATGCTAAAGGTAATGAAGCGTTCGCCTTGTGAGGTTGCTTTACGAAGGTGCTTGGATGAAATCAATACCGAAGCTGCAGATTGTGGCTTGATTGTTGGCACTTTAACTTTGCCAAAATCAATGAGCTCACCATTTGCCGTGATTTTCCAGCGGAATTCGAAGTCGCTGGTATCGGTAAAGAAGTTCTTATTGAAGAATGCGAAGCGACCCGATGCTGCGTTCTTGGAATCAATGCGCACAGGGGATGCGATTGCCTTGAATTCATGCATCGCAGGCTTTGGGGTGCGATCAGGGAAGACCATTCCATCGCAACAGAAGTTGCCATCATGCTTGGTCTCTCCAAAATCTCCACCGTATGCGCTTCGAACTTTGCCACCAGGCATACGTTGTTCAATGCCGTGATCCCAGAACTCCCAGATAAATCCACCTTGCAGTCCAGGAAGGGTATGGATTGCTTCCCAATATTCAGCCAGGTTTCCATTTGAGTTACCCATCGCATGGGAGTACTCACACATAATCAATGGGCGATCAAGCTCTTTTGATTTTGCATATGAGGTAATCGCATGAATTGATGGATACATCGGGCAGACAACATCAGTGACAGACTTGCCCTTAAGCCACCCGTGACGAATTGCGCCTTCATAGTGCAATGGACGAGTCGGATCAAAGTCGCGAACAAAAGCAGCGGCAGCCTCATGATTGTGACCATGGCCTGATTCGTTTCCCAGCGACCAGAGAATGACGGATGCATGGTGAATATCTCGTTGCACCATTCGCGCAATGCGATCGACCCAGGCAGTCAAATAGCGCTGATCGTTACACAATGAATCTTGGAATGCGTGCGTCTCAAGATTGGCTTCACCAATCACGTAGAAGCCGAGTTCATCGCAGAGATCAAGCAGTGCTGGATCATTGGGGTAGTGAGAAGTTCGCACAGCGTTGAAGTTAAATTTCTTGAGCTCGAGCAAGTCATCGCGCATATTCTCGCGAGTCAGAACCCGGCCAGTCTTTCGATTGAAATCGTGTCGATTCATTCCATAAATAATGACGGGCTTGCCATTTACAAGGAGCTCGTGACCAACGATGCGCACATCGCGAAAGCCGATCTCTTGGCTAAAGCGCTCGATAACTACGCCCTCTGGATTGAGAAGTTCTACTTCTAATTTATAGAGAAGTGGAGACTCAGCTGACCAGGCTTTGATGCCTGGAAATTCTGCTGTGAAGTGAACATGGCCCGGTGCCGGTGGCTCAAAGGCGCGGAGTTTCTTCTCCACTTCAGCGGGAACTTTGCCATTCCAATATTCGCTCTGGAAGTAGGCACTTCCTGCGCGCATTTGCTCGGGCGTGAGCTCTGTGTGATTGGGACGAGCGTGGCTGCGCAGAGTCTGGGTCATGGGAGCCGAAGGCTTTGCAACTCCAGAAACTTTGGCGTTCACGGTATAGCCAATAAGTGGAAGATCATTGATAGATCCTACGAATGCGCGGATATCTAGAGTTCCTGTCTTGTTATCAGCCTTAAGTCCAGGAGTGGCATAGAAACGAGAGATAAAAACTTGAGGAGTAGCGAAAAGTTTTACCGAGCGAGTGATTCCACCATGCCACCATTGATCTTGATCTTCGACATATGTGGCATCTGACCACTTCACGACTTTAATCTCTACTGAGTTATCGCCGACTTTAATGAAATTGGTGATATCAAAATCAGCAGCAAGGCGTGAATCCTTCGCCATGCCTACCTCTTGGCCATTGACTGTCAGGATTGCAACAGATTCAAAGCCGCCGATCTGGAGTACTACGCGGCGATCTTTCCATTTAGGAGAGATCGTAAATTTGCGACGATAAATTCCGGTGGGATTAAGAGCGGGAACAAATGGTGGCAATTCTTCAAATGGCATCTGCACATTTGTGTAGATCGGCTTATCCCAGAATGTCTTGGATTCTGGCTGCATGGTCCAGAGACCGGGTACTGGAATCTCATCCCAGCTACGACCTGGCTGATCATCGGGGGAGCGGAGAAGTTGGAAGTCCCACTTTCCATCGAGTGAATGGGAATCCTCATGGTGAAGATTGAGCATCGGCTCGCGATTGATGGATGTGGTCTCGGGTGAATTCCAATATTTCATGCGGTTACTCTAACCAATTCTTTAAAGACCGCCTACAAAAATGGGGCTACGGTTATAGGCTAAAGCCATGATTCATCTTCGCTCCCAAACATCCTCAATCCTCTTTAGTACCGAAAATAACCATTTGGCGGTCATGCATTGGGGGCACGACCTCGGCGGCGCCGCCCTGACGGAAGATCTGCGGTCAATGTTGAGCGCTCCCGCTGCGCATGGAAATTTTGATAAGCCAGTAGTGCCCGGAGTAATGCGCGAACACTCACGTGCATTTTTGGGCCACCCCACAATTTCGGGGCACCGCAACGGAAAATCTTGGTCGACCCACTTTGAAATTGCGAGCCATAAAGTTCATGGCAATACCGCAGAATTTGAATTAACAGATGCCCATGCCCAGCTAGCCCTCCATTTAACTTACACGCTCAATGATCAAGGAATTCTGCGGATTCATGCCGCTATTACAAATACGGGAAAAGATGAGTACGCACTCAATGAATTTAATTATTGGTTGCCGCTTCCTGATCGCGCAAATCAAATCTTGGATTTCACCGGGCGTTGGATTCACGAACGCCATCCACAACGTCGAGATATTCCCTTCGGTCTCTCGACTCGCGAAGGTCGCGAAGGTCGCTCTGGTTTTGATTTCACCATCGTTGAAATTGCTTTAAATAAAAATACAAATTTCCAAAGCGGTGAAGCGTGGGGAATCTCGCTCGCCTGGTCTGGCAATTCGCTCCACTTTGTTGAGCGCGGCCCAAATGGCGATCAAGCAATAGGTACCGGCGAATTACTTTTGCCAGGTGAAATCATTATTGCTCCCGGCAAAACTCACACCGTCCCACCTGCGGTTGCGAATTACAGCAATGAAGGTATCGATGGTCTTTCCCACAATTACCACGCCTCTCTTCGTGCGCGCCCGACACATCCCACCAATGTGCGACCTCGTCCTATCACTCTCAATATGTGGGAAGCGGTCTACTTCGATCACAACGAAGCAAAGATTCGCCAGCTCGTTGATGTCGCTGCCGAGATCGGGGTCGAGCGAGTCGTATTAGATGATGGTTGGTTTGGCTCTCGTCGCGATGACCATCGAGGCCTCGGCGATTGGGTGCTCAGCAAAGATGCCTGGCCAGAGGGCCTGGCTCCTCTCATTAAATATATAAATGAGAAGGGCATTGAATTTGGATTGTGGTTTGAGGGCGAGATGGTCCAGGTGGATTCTGATCTCTATCGCGCGCACCCAGATTGGATTATGCATGAAGGCGATCGGATGCCTCCCTTCTGGCGTCGCCAACAAGTTTTGGATCTGACGCATGAAGGCGCCTTCAATCATGTTCTGGGACAAGTCGATGCAGTTCTCAGTGAATACAACATTGCTTACATCAAATGGGATCACAATCGGGTTCTTATCGATGCTGGCCACTTGGGTCATGCCGCTGTTCACAATCAAACCCTTGCCATCTATCGTCTCTTCGATGAATTAAAGCGACGTCATCCTGGGTTGGAGATTGAATCGTGTTCTTCCGGTGGAGCTCGCGTTGATCTGGGAATGGTTGATCACGTAGATCGTTTCTGGACGAGTGATAACAATGACGCACTGGATCGTCAAACTATTCAGCGCTGGACCTCTATCGCTATTCCACCAGAGATGCTGGGAACTCACGTTGGTCCAGTTCCAGGCCACCAAACTGGTCGCTCCATTGAAATTAATTTCCGCGCCATAAACGCACTCTTTGGCCATGCCGGAATTGAATGGGATATCACTCAAGCCAGTGATACCGATCGTAAGATTTTGAAGAAGTGGATCGATCTCTATAAGTCAAAGCGATCACTCTTGCATTCTGGAAAGTCAGTACGCGTTGAACATCCAGATAGCGCCGCATTTGTCTATGGAGTAATTGCATTAGATAAATCAGAAGCGATCTTTGCTTATATGCAGCATGCGCTAAATACTGCAACATTCCCAGCGAACATGATCATTCCAGGCTTGGATCCCAACGCGCTCTATCGAGTCAAACAACTTCGTGAAGTAGGAAAGCCAATGAATCTTCAGCTCTCTAATCCTGGTTGGATGGATGCAGAAGATGGGATCCTCGTCAGTGGCCGCGCTTTAGAAAGCATGGGATTGAAGATGCCCGTTATTTTGCCAACCAATGGAGTTCTCGTCTCCATAGTTAAGGCTTAGTTGCGAACCTGACCTTTGCACGAGTCCACTGGAATAGTGGGCTTTGTTGTTGGTTTCTTGGTAGGTGAGGGGCTTGGCAAAATTGCGCCTTGTTGGACCGTGAATTGAATGGGCGTGAAATTAGCTGCGTGAACTTGAGATTCATCAACGAAATTAATGAGGCCCAGGTAATTTCCCGCCTGTAAACCTTTTATTTTCAAGGTCCAGCGACCACTCTCAGATCGCACTGGATCTTGCACTCCAGCCGTCATGAGTGAATCCAGGGAGGTGAAATTAACCGTACCTGTCACGACAGGTGTGCCATCAGGCCGAAAGACATCGACAACAAAAGTGGTTGTGCCGTTGGTATCACTTATTGATTGCGAAACCAGGTTCATAGTGGTGGCTTCGTTATAGGGAAGTTGTTCAAAGAGATCTGGTTGCCATGTACCAGTTGCCAATTTCAGAAAAGAGTTTTGATCGCCGCTGTAAACATTGAGATCCACTCGGGAAGTGGGTATTCCATATTTCGACCCAATTCCGCAGGATGTGTATTGCCAGATTTGCCAATTAGATTGGCAGTTAGACATTGTCCACGAATGTGCGAAGCACCCCACGGCTTTAATTCCGGGTTGCGCAGTCGCAGGACTTTTGCCATATGCCGCAATCCACAATGGATATTGGGAGAGTCCTTTTGATCGAATCATTGCTGTCTGGAGAAATTGGGGATAGGAGTAAACAATGGGTTTGCGATTGGTCCTTGCAGTAACTTCTTCCAGCCAAGTTTGCGCCCAGAGTGTGACATATTTCTTATTCATATATTTTGTGCAGGTAGTACCAGACTTTCGGACGCAGTTATTCTCTAAATCCAGCGCAACTGGAAGATCGAATTCGTTGTAGCCGCCAATGGCGGCAAGTCGCCAGATTACTTTCTGGGCTTGAGCTTTAGCATCGGTGATTATGCGAGTGGTATCTGTTGTATCGGGGAGGTAGGCGTAATGATAAAACCCGGTGTAGATCCCTTGTGCTTGTGCAGCAGGTCGATCAATCTTGAGATATTTCAGAGCTTGCGCATCTGAAGTTGCCAGCGCATCTGATCCCTTGATAATGACAAAGCGAACTCCAGCCGCCGCCATTTTCTTAAAATCTATTGCCTTGTTATTGGGATGTTGCCATTTGCTGATGTCTATTCCGTGAATTCGATTACCAGGACCTTGGGTAGTGAGATCTATTGCTGAAGCGTGATTAGAGATCATCACAAGTGCAAGTGTGAGCACCGAAAAAATTCGCTTCATGATTAAACGATTTCCATTTCAATACCAGTAACTTCAGAGATAGCTCGTTTGAGAAGCTCTACATGAGCCGGGTTGCGCACTGCTGCGAAATCATGACCGCCGCCCAATTTGGCGGGATCGCTGTAATCCAAGGTCAGCGTTGAATCTCTTAGCGAAACTAGCCGGGCATCAAAGAATGCCAGCCAAGCGATCCGGTTCTCGGCCAGCACAAAGTCCAGGACTTCATTCCAGCGAGATTTGAGGACGTCTAACTCCATCTCCCCACTATAGGCGGGGGCGAGCGTGAAAATGACCATTTAATGACTATCCAATGGATTCAACCTCCACGATTACTCGGAGGTAATCCCTCAAAATATATTCAAGTACTTCTACCGAAAGGCTAAGACATGTCAGATAACTATTCAGCAGCAGCAAAAGGAAGCAACACATTCTCAATCCTGGGAATTGTTTTCGGCGCAGTAGCAGTTCTTTTCCTTCCTATCATTTTCGGTCCAGTCGGAATTGTCATGGGCGCTATTGGTATGTCTAAGAAGGAGCGTCTTGGTGTAGTCGGCCTAGTCGTTTCCATCGTGGGCACCATTCTTGGATTCATTCTCGGAGCGCTTGTTTTCGCTTCATCACTGAGCAACTAAATTCCCATTAAGAATGGCCCGCTAGCGAGAACGCTGGCGGGCCTTTCTGTTCTTATCTAACTCATCAATATTCCATATCGACTTGGAAGCCGTAGGTGAATGCACCTTTGGGTAGTGCCACAGATCCAATGAAATCAACGGTCGCAGTAGCTCCAGCATCAATGCCCATGACGGCGCCAGCCAAAGTGGTTGCCACGCTCTTTCCATCTGAGCCAAAGATAGTGATTGTAAATACAGCAGATTTTGAAGATTTCGAAATATTAGTTACCCGAGCCGTTGCTCGACCCATTCCATAATCTGAATTGAACTTCGCACTCTCTAGCCGGAAAGATTTACTGGTGAGAGCACTCGACGTGGTTTTCTTAACAACGGGAGCTGCTGCTTTCCAGGCAGCTTTTTTGCCGGACTGGGTACAAGTAAATGTCGTGGCGCCCTGTTTGAAGGTGGCACCAGCAGGAGCACATGCATCGCCATTTTTAATTGCTGCATGAGAGGTTGTGGTCAAGGTTGCGAAGGCAAATGCAATAAGAGCAAATGCAAGTAAGTTTCGCTGTGAATTCTTCGTCATTACATCTCCAATGGTTCATGGCTTGCAAGTGAGGGAAGTCTATGCAGGCCATCTAGGAAATGCATCAGCTACAAGGACGGTGACTAGTCAGGCCCGACTTCTCAGACGCACTAATGCAAACGCGAAAGTTGATCCAATAATGATGGTGAAGCCCATTTTGAAAGTGGCATCAATATGGAATGCCGCCAAGATTGCTGCGACTGCAGCTGCTGAAAAAGTCTGCAGGAATCCGGTGAGCGCGGCGGCCGAACCAGCGCGATGAGGGAAGGGCGTCATTGCGATCGTCATGTTGTTCGCAAAGAGAATGATCATTGAGCCCATGGCAACCATAAGTGGGGGATACAAGAACCAGAGTGATGCATGTGTGAGGCAAGCAATTAAAACCAGAGCTGCTGAGAGAATTTGAATTCGAGTAAAAACCTTAAGCATTCCATCGATCCCAAATTTGGGAAGCAACTTGAGATTCACTTGACCCGCAACAATTAGCCCCAAGGAGTTAAGCCCAAAGAGCAATCCGAATTGGGTACTTGTGAGGCGATAGTGCCCCATAAAGATTTCGGGGGATGATGCGATATACCCAAAGAGCAACATCGATCCAGAACAAACAGTTGCGACTGGAATGAGAAATTCGCGCACCTGAATGATCTCAATATAGGTCTTGAAGGCGTCGATGATTCCATGGTCGGTGCGCTTATCGACGGGATTACTTTCCTTCACAGTAGTTGATCCGATGAGCGCATACACACCAAATGCGGCCAATCCAATAAATATCCAATGCCAACTTCCAAAACGCAAAATAGTAGAACCGATGGTTGGTGCGATCGCCGGTGCAATTCCAAAGACCATCCCCATAATGGTCATTGCGCGTGCGAGCGCAATGCCGACAAAGCGATCGCGGATGATGGCGCGAGCAATTACTACGCCGCCAGCACCGCCGAGGGCTTGGAAGAATCTCCAGACTAAAAGCGTGGGAAGAGTTGTGGCAGTCGCGCACATCAACGATGCAATAACGAAGAGTGTGACGCCGACATACATAGGACGTTTGCGGCCATAGCGATCAGAGATTGGTCCGTAGAGCAGTTGCCCAATACCCATCCCGATAAAAAATGTGGTTAACGTAAGTTGAACACTTGCTATGTGAACGCCCAAACTTTTAGCGACCAATGGGAAGGAGGGAAGATACATATCAGTGGCCATCGCCCCAAACATGGTGAGTGAGCCCAAGATTACAAATAACCAGGCTTTCTCTATCTTTCTCATTGAGCCATCCTCTCATTGGTCTAATAGGATTGGAGAATATTCACGCCATGCCAATGAGGAGATCTTCATGACCAATTCAACAAACGACGCTACTTCAGCGAAGTGCCCATACACACCAGCAAAGCAGAACAATGAGGGCACATTTAATCGTGATTGGTGGCCTAATCAACTAAATCTCAAAATTCTCAATGGACATGCACCAGCCGCAGATCCGATGGATGTTGATTTCGATTACGCAGAAGCTTTCAATTCACTGGATCTCAAAGCGCTCAAGAAAGATCTCAAAGCGCTGATGACTGATTCACAAGAATGGTGGCCAGCAGATTACGGACATTACGGTCCATTCTTCATTCGCATGGCGTGGCACAGCGCTGGCACCTATCGCACATCAGATGGTCGCGGTGGTGGCGGTGCCGGCATGCAACGTTTCGCTCCACTTAATTCATGGCCAGATAACGTCAACCTTGATAAAGCTCGCCGATTGCTATGGCCAATTAAGCAGAAGTACGGCAAGAAGATTTCCTGGGCAGATCTCATGATTCTTACCGGCAATGTTGCACTTGAAGATATGGGCCTTAAGACATTTGGTTTTGGTGGCGGTCGCGCCGATGTCTGGGAGCCAGATGAGACCTACTGGGGCGCTGAAGCAGAATGGCTCGCTGATAATCGATATTCCGGTGATCGCGATCTAGAGGATCCACTTGCCGCTGTTCAGATGGGTTTGATCTATGTAAATCCAGAAGGTCCAAACGGAAATCCAGATCCACTTCTCTCAGCTCGTGATATCCGCGAAACTTTTGCGCGCATGGCGATGGATGATGAAGAGACAGTTGCACTTATCGCAGGTGGTCACACCTTCGGTAAGACTCACGGCGCTGCAGATCCATCTAAGTATGTTGGAGCAGAACCAGAAGGCGCAGCTATCGAAGAGATGGGCCTTGGCTGGAAGAACACATTTGGCACCGGTAATGGTGCTCAAACAATTTCATCTGGCCTCGAGGGCGCTTGGAATGCAACTCCGACCAAGTGGGACAACCTTTATTTCAAAACTCTCTTCGCATACGAATGGGAGCAGACAAAATCTCCTGCAGGTGCAACACAGTGGATTCCGAAAGATGGCGCAGCAGCAGGCACAGTTCCGGATGCACACGATTCTTCGAAATCACATGCACCTGTCATGTTGACCAGCGATCTCGCACTTCGCGTCGATCCTGCATACGAGAAAATCTCACGCGATTTCTTAGCGAACCCAGATAAGTTGGCAGATGCATTTGCACGTGCATGGTTCAAACTCACTCACCGCGATATGGGTCCTATTGCTCGCTATCTCGGACCAGAAGTCCCATCCGAGCAATTGATTTGGCAAGATCCCGTTCCAGCCAACAAGGGTGAACTCATTGGCGCCAAGAAGATTGCAATATTGCGTAAAGCAATTCTTGATTCTGGCCTTACTACTGCTCAATTAGTGTCGACTGCATGGGCAGCTGCTTCTACTTATCGTGATACCGATAAGCGCGGTGGTGCTAACGGTGCACGCATTCGCCTTGAACCACAGCGTTCATGGGAGGCAAATAATCCGATCGAGCTTGCAAAGGTTCTCGACACGCTTGAAGACATTCAGAAGAAGTACAACAAGTCCAAGGCCGGCAAGAAGAAGCCAGTGTCAATGGCAGACCTCATCGTCCTTGGTGGGTGTGTAGCGATTGCAAAGGCTGCGAAGAAAGCTGGAGTAGAAGTAGAAGTACCTTTCACTCCTGGCCGCACCGATGCAACTCAAGAAATGACTGATGTTGAATCTTTTAAGGTGCTCGAGCCAGTTGCTGATGGATTCCGTAACTTCCGTAAATCATCTGCTCCACATTCAGCTGAATTCCATCTGGTAGAGAAGGCAGCACTTCTAGGCCTTACTGCGCCTGAGATGACAGTACTTGTCGGAGGCTTGCGCGCACTTGGTGCAAATGCAGATGGATCAAGCGTTGGAGTTCTGACATCTCGTCCAGGATCTCTCACTAATGATTTCTTCACCAATTTACTTGACTCATCAATCGCATGGAGCCCAACTTCGGACTCTGATCGCTTTGAGGGTCGCGCCAAAGATGGCTCTGTAAAGTGGATGGCATCCCGCGCTGATCTCGTCTTCGGTTCTAACTCTCAACTACGCGCCCTATCTGAGGTCTATGCCTCAAAGGATGCGCAAGAGAAGTTCGTTCTGGACTTTATCGGAGCGTGGAATAAGGTCATGATGTTGGATCGATTCGACCTCAACTAGGCTTAGTCCCATGAAAGGGGCCGTTCGAATCAATCTTGGTGAATTCACCAGATTCTTTCGGGTGGTCCCTCTTCTTTTGCTCGCTCTACTTTTTGGTTATTTACCTGTTGCAAATGCTGCCACTGTTCCACTTGCTCCAAGCTTTCAAAAAGCAACACTCCAAATTGTTGTCGACAATGACTTTGCGGTTTTCATGGGCGATGCCTCTGGCGCAACTCGACTTTTCTATCAAAATGACGTTGCTTGGATGACTCAAGCCAGCACGGCAGCAGCTCTTGATATTGCTCCGCTTTCAGGTGAGTCATATATCTATATTGCAGTTATGGGCGGCGGCGGTGGAGAGGATTACGGTGGCTATCTCAATGGGGTTGATGTAGTCAGTCTTCCCGGTGCGCAAGTTGCATCTGGTCGTTCTCCATTAGGAAGTGGAGTTCTCTCCTCTCCATATATAAAACTTGAAGGATTTGTATCGGGATATAGCGCCTCAAATGCAGCAGCTGGTACGCAAGATGTAACACTTGCTCAAATGCAGAGCGCGCTCACAGGTATCACGTGGAGTTCTGCTGTTGCAACCGGCACTGACTCAACTGGAAATGTGCCGAACTACAAAACCTCAACTGTTTGTTGCACCTCGCCGCTCAGCGGAAAGGCGTGGAACTTTCCAACAAACTCTCTCGTAGTATTTCGTTATCCACTGTCATCGCTAGGACTTCCAGTTAAGGGTGGAAATTCTCAAGTCACCGTGGACTGGAATGCCCCTGCATCAGGCGATGCGCCCACTGGTTACATCCTTCAATATAAGAAGAGCAGTGATCCGGATACCGCTTTTGCAACATTCTCAACTCCTGCCGCTGCAACAACAATTGATACTGTCACTGGTCTCACTAACGGAATCAGTTACACATTTAGGGTCGCGGGCACCAACACATATGGAACTGGGGCATATTCCGAGACGCGTACTGCAACTCCCACGGGTCCACCACCCGCACCAACTAACTTAGTTTCCACACCACTCGCTTCAAGTGCGCAGATCACATTTACTGATCCAATTAGCGACGGTGGATCGACAATTACCAACTTTGAATACTCCACCAATGGCGGATCCACATGGACCGCTTTCTCTCCAGTCGACACCTCAAGTCCGGCAACAGTTCCTGGCCTCACCGATGGGCAGACATATCAAATACTTTTACGCGCAATAAATGCTCTGGGAAATGGAACGTCTTCCGCTTCGGTATCCGTAATTCCAGGACTTGTCACACGAATTTCAAATTTCAGCGCATCGACTCCCACCAAAGGAGTGCGCGCCAACATAACGATCTCGGTAAATATCGCGGGTAAGGCGACCTTTAGTATCTATGGAAAGAAAATTCCCGGGTGTATCAAAGTGGCAACGCAGGGGAGTTCCCCAAGTATCACAGCGACTTGCGCGTGGAAGCCGGCTACATCCAAGCCTGGAACGGTCGTTGTTCTTGTGACACCTGCAGATAATTCATATTCAGCTTCGACTTATACCTCTGGGCAATTGCAGATAGCTCGACGCTCAGGAAATCGTTAATTCGACGACCTTTTGGTGGTCAAAGAATAGTTTTTGTCGGGCGAATATATTTGCCCCGTGAAAAAGCGAGCGAGGGCAAAAAGCAATCTAGCTCTTTCGCTTCTCACAATTTTGGCTCTTTTCTCTTCAATTCTTTCTCAAACATATCTCCCAAGAGCACAGGCCACGCCTCCCACATATTCATGCGCAAGCGGAACTTTTAATGAATCAGTTTCCGGAAATATTCATACAGTTACTTTCACGGCGGCAAATAACTCCACTGATGCCAATTGCACATTCACTGTTCCGGAAAATGTTTATGCAGCGGATTATCTTGTCGTAGCTGGAGGCGGTGGAGGAAACTCCGGCGGGGGCGGTGCTGGCGGATTAGTAACTTCTTGGGAAGTTCGCGATCAAGCGAATACTTCAACAATTGCCACTCGGGGAACTCCCCTAACGATTTATCCAGGATCAGAAATTCAAATCAATGTTGGAATAGGTGGATCTGCAGGCTCCGGTGGAAACTATGGAACTTGGAATATTCAGCCTTCATCAATGCCACTTGGCAGTAGTGGCCACAATTCACGGTTCGGAGCAGTTGTTGCAACTGGTGGCGGGCGAGGTGGATTTGGTTTCGGTTGTTCGTCCGGTTCGTTCGGATGCGATCAATCTGGAGCAAATGGCGGCTCAGGTGGTGGAGGCGCCTATGACTTTACGTCCAGCAATTCATCAGCAAGTAGTCAGACCACGATCGTCGGAGCAACTTCACTCGGGCACGGCGGAGGCGCAGCATCTGGATCTGGTGGCTATCGCGCGGGATCTGGTGGCGGCGGAGCGGGAAGTGTGGGCCTCGATGCAAACGTTTTACATATTGGAGGCGCTGGTGGAGAAGGAGTTCGAGTAAATATCTCTGGAACGTCCCAAATCTATTCGTGTGGAGGCGGCGGAGGAATTAACGAGAACGACCCTTCCGCTAGCCATGAAAATCCTAATTACTACAGTCTCCCAATTTGGACAGATGGCACTCAAAATATATTTTCTGGTCAAAATAAGTTTGATTTGAACTATTCCTCTGCCATTTACACAGAGTTTCATGCGGATGAATATGGCGATCTTTGGAAATATAGTGATGGAAATTTAACCGACCCAAATGGAGAACTTTGGATTCAAGATTATGAACTAGGCATATGGGTAAATCAGAGCACGAATGAACAACGTGACCTATCTTCTATTCTGACAAATTACATTTACGAAATTGATAGTTATCAATCTCTGGATGGAAACACTATCTGGACTTACCGTTCTGATACGAGTGTTTGGACTAACAATATCAATTCTGACAAGTGGTCGACTGACGTTTCTTTCCCTTCCGCATGGGCACCTGTCACGATCTGGACTAACGAGACTCTAAATGTAAATTGGAATTTTGGAATGTCGGATCCCATTAGTGGAGGAGGTCCTGGCGGCTGTACTGACGCTGGCCACGGAAGCGATATCGGAGTATTTGGCCCAGGGGGTGCGTCGACCGCGACAACGTCAACCTCTGGGCTAAATAACTTTGGCCACGGAGGTGGTGGAACTGACCCCGAATCAACTGTTGCTGGTCGCGGCGGAAATGGTGTTGTAATTATTCGTTACGTTGTACCGGATCCTGATTGCCCAAACAACGGAAGTAATTCTCACTCCGCACGCCCACTTGCATGCCCAGCATCTCTTATAATCACTGCAGGAGCCTCCGGATTTCGATCGATTGATGTTTCAGACGCACCCTATTCATTTAGCGATAGTGGAGTCACTGCTTCAATTCTGGCCTCACCAGTAGGAATGAATACTCAAACCACGAGTAATACATTTGGATTTAGGGTTCCATTAAATAACGACGAATTAACGGGCGGCACATATCCGGTGATTTACCAATTGGATTCAGGTGGCACACAATCGGAGTCTTACATTTTGGTTACGGTGATCGATCCCGATCAACACACACCACGCAAGATTCCCGTCGATCCGCGCGCTAAGTACGTCTCAATTGCGAATGTTGTTGTGGGAAGGATTTCGGCAGTTCAAGTTTGCGTTACC
This sequence comes from Actinomycetota bacterium, assembly GCA_947449535.1. Classification (GTDB taxonomy): domain Bacteria; phylum Actinomycetota; class Actinomycetes; order Nanopelagicales; family Nanopelagicaceae; genus AAA044-D11. The sequence goes on from CANFRP010000017.1 coordinate 13,937, forward strand.
CCGGCGGCAAATACAAATGGATATCAACATTCTGCGGGGATAGCTGTAGACGCTAGAGGGTCAGCAACCACCAGCTCAATTAGCGGCGGGGGAGTGAGGATTGTTGGAAGCAGGGCTGATGTATCGGCATCTCTTAAGACTCTTACGCTCTCAAAATCCTCCAGTGATGCGCGTCTTCTCTTTGGAGGCAAGAGTCGGCTCTTTACCCTCAATGTCTCAAACACTGCGGTGGGTGGAAATGGATCGTGCTCGTTCGGCACCCCAAGCCAATTAGAAATCTATCCGGTTGCCCTCAAGATAACGACCACTGCAAAGGTGCCGGTTAAGGCAAAAGGAAAGTAACTCGACCTATAAAGGTTGGATGTGAGTGACCAGCGTATGGTCTCGAAGCGCACTAGCAAGCTCACTTACATTCGATTCTGGTACCTTGATTTGGAGAGAAATTTCATCAAGGTTGAGAATTGTTATCTCGAAGAAAGCTGATGTGCTTTGAGAAATGGCTTGCAGTGTCTCTTGGAAAATTTCGCGTGGCAGATCAAAATCTCCAGATCCTAGGATCTGCAACCGCGTATCAACGCCAGAGTTGAATTTTCTATCCAAGGTTCGGTAAAGCTCGCGAATAAATTCACTCTCAAAATACTCTGAACACAATAGATAGGCGCGAAGTCGAAGCATCTCGCTCTCTATCTCACTTTGGACTAACTCCGCGGAGAAGGAAGGAAGCGTGGCAATAAAGGTTTGAATCTGATCAAAGATTCGGTTTCGTGCAATCTCTAGTTGCATCTCCGCACTTCGCAAACTTTCTCGGGAATCTGCGATGTTCAAAGCAGTGCGGTTATCACGTTGAACATTTTTATTGCGCAGATTTCCAATGATCAGGGCTGAGATCAAAATCATCGCAACTCCAGGGGCTGATCCCACCAAGAGTTGTGAACACTTGGAGGGGAGCAGATATCCGAGAAAACTAGATTCCAGGAGCAGTCCAACTCCCGGAATCCATCTGAGTAGACGACTTTGGGTTGCAACCGAGCCTGCAAAAATGGTTCCCAAAATTCCATTAAAGACCCATGGCAAGGTCTGAAATTGAGTGCACGACGTATTGGTGATCAACGCGAGAGGGAGTATCAGAAGTGAAATTAGCGATGAAATTGCACCCAGGAGCTCTCGATAACTTTCTTTCCTCAGTGACAAGCCGCCAAAGACAAGCGCAAGGCAGATAGATAAGTTTGTGACGTTTACTCCATCTAGCCAAAAGAGAGCGGGGAGAATTGATAAACCGTAAGCAATCGTCATAATGATGTAGTTATCTGCCATCACCTGCATCGAGACATTTCGTAGCGATTTGATTTTAGCCAGTGGATCGATTCGAAAGGGCACAGCATCAAATCGAAGCTCATGTTTTATCCATCCAGCGTCCTCGGATGGAGTGACATTCCAATCCGCCTCTAGCGCCGAAACCAAGCGTCGCAGCGAGAGTGAGGATCGCGCCTCATCTACTAATTCGGTCTCACTTTTACTGGTATTCATTAATGAATTTTCAATAATAGAGAGTACAAATTGATCTTTCGACTCTTCATATAAGGAAATTTTTGCCTTCGTGGCTGTTGAGTGTTTCTCTAAATTGAGGATTATCTCTCGAATACTTTCGCGCACAAGCTCTTTAATTCGGGACACGGCTGCAGATTCGGCAAAATTACCAAACTCGAGTGCGAGACGACGATGACTAAAACGATTAAATTCCGTAGCAATTCTCTGATCAAGCGATAGATGTCGAAGCTCCTCTTCTGAAATTAGGCTCTGATAGTCCTCCTGCAACATTCGCGCAGATTCGATGGGGTAGGCGAGAAGTGCCGGGGTATTTCTAATCACGAGCAGAGTATTAAGGATGGTTCCGTGGAGCTGAAGATTTTCATGATCTCGAAAGTTAAGGCGTCGGATATTTTGATTGCGTAGTTCCAAATCGCCTGCGAGTGTTTCAATTTGATCATCAATGAGGCGGGTGGTGTCAAAGAATAAACGGCGTACTCGGCGCAGAAAGAGGCCGACAAAGACAATCCAGATGGAGGAGAAATATGAACCAAAGAGTGCCAAATCTTTGGCATCAGAGATAGATGTGCGCGATTGCTCTGCTGCAAGAACTTGGCCGAGGATTGGGATTCCGGTCAAGGCATACCAGATCCATCGATTTGCGACGCCCGTGAAGTAGACCATCGCGATTACAGCAATTAAGCCATAAGAAGTCCACGGGTGATTGACCGAACGACTCATAAGAAACGGGAAGAGCAGATTGAAGAAAATCAGTGGAATGAAAGCAAGATCAGAATCCTTTACCAGTGCGAAATAGACCCCGACCGCCCAGAAGAGAAGGCTTCCAAATAGATAGCCCCATTGCCAGAGAGTGATGGGATTTCCACTGAGGAATGCTTGTAAATCTAGAAGTGCACTAAATGCAAAGAGGGAGTAGATCGAAACCCAATGCACTGCAGAATGAGCAAGTTCTTCCTCGGAGAGCAGTCCGATATTTTTCCTGCGGAAGAATTTCACCTGAAAACTCTAATGGCTAAGTGGCTGAGATAATTAGTGATCAGTTCGCGTCTGAGCGAATTTCATCCGGCATCGCCTCTAAAACAAACCTAAATGCGCTGAGGTTTTCAAGAATCTGACCACACCCTAGGACTACTGCCTTAAGTGGATCCTCAACGTGTCGGCAAAGCAAGCCAGTCTGCTCTTGAAGTAACTCGGGCAGTCCTTTAAGAAGTGAGCCACCACCTGTGAGATGAATTCCTTCGCTGAGGACATCGGCAGCAAGATCTGGTGGAACTGAATCGAGTAAACGGCGAAGTTCGGCAACTATCAATGAGACCGGCTCTTTTATTGCTGCAAACACTTCTTCAGCCTCAATTGTTACCTCAACCGGTAAACCCAATTTCATATCTACGGCCTGAACGACGCCCGGTGCATGAGAGAGCAGCATTGCTTGGCCATGCTCGCGAAGGAATTGCTCGGCGGTGCGATCGCCGACATTTACGCGACGTTCGTTCTTAAGGAAATTGGAGAACGCTTCTGTGAGTGCATCCGCTCCAATGCGAAGAGAGCGAGAAGCTACAACGCGACCCAGGGAGAGCATTGCGAGATCCGTTGTGCCTGCACCAACATCGATAATCAAGCAACCCTTAGGTTGTGAAAAGTTAATTCCCGATCCGATTGCGGCTGCGACGGGCTCTTGCACTGCATTGATCTTCGCAATCTTTGTGGAATCAAGTGCATCTTCAAAAGCTTTAAATTCAGCGCCGGAGATTCGCGAAGGAACACCGATGATGACACGAAGGGGCGATAACCTGTTGTAGCGCACTACTTGACGGATCGCTTGCTGCAGAAAGAGTCTGGCCGCAGCGAAGTCAGATATGACTCCAGTGCTCAATGGTCTAACAACTCTTATGCTTGGGGGAGTGCGGCCAATCATTTCGGCAGCAGAGTCTCCGATTGCGATAACTGCATTGGTCTTTTCATCGAATGCGATCGCTGTCGCCTCGTTAAAAACCAGGCCCTTGCCTTTGACGTGAATCAAAGTGTTTGCAGTACCGAGATCGATCGCTATTTCTGCCATCTGCCCGCCCCTTCTTGTCGAGCCAATCGTCGCGCTTATAGAATTATCTGGGAAAGAATCTCAGTCAGATGATTAGGGGTCATGTAGGGCAATTGGTCGACGAGCGCTACGCTGCAGAATTGGCCAACAATATATTTCGAGGAAAGGGGGGCTCATGACGAATAACGGTAAAGAGATTGAGAAGAGTGAGAACTTCGCTGCCTCCATCAAACTTCCCGAAGGCCACGAACTCCTCATTGGCGAACTCCCTGCCGGAACTATTCTGGAAGTAGCGACTTGGCACGGTATCGGCCGACCTGATGAGACCACCAACCGTTTTCTTATGAGCGCCGATGGACCAGGGCTTTCAAAGAAGAGCGTTGATGAACCTTCATCTCTTTTAGCTATTGAAAATCAGGGGGAAAAGGTGTCGCAAGAATCCACGCCAACCCCTACTTCGTCTTTGGTGAGTTCATTAATTTCGGGCGCCCCATTCCTCGGCGTACGCGACCTTTCCCATAATTCACCGGCGACAGATACGCCTAAGAAAACTAAGCGAGCTAAGCGAGATTGGAGTAAGCCGGGGCGCACTGCATTCTTTACAGCCGCCGTCATTGCGCTCTTCTCAGTAGTTCTCAATGCAGTCGGTATTTCGGTAGTAGTTCCAACGTCGGGAGCCAAAACTTTCTTTGGTACCTCAACAACCTCTTTGGTTTTCTATATGAGAAGTACTGAGCCAACTTTGGGCGTCCCAACTGTTGCAAATAGTGAGATTGAGGGAAAGCGAAAGATTTATTACGGAATTAGTAGTGGATTTTCAGAAAGTCAGATTCAAATTGCGACTACTGATGGGCAAATACTTGTTGCTACCAATTCAATTTCCGGAAGAGCATTTCTTGCGATTCCGCTGCTCGGATGGCTTGTTAAACCGCTCTTTAAATAAATTATTTATTGAATAAGCCCTTCATCGCGAAGCGTTCGATACATATCGGTCTTGGTGCGAATTGGTTTTCCAGCAGTGCGGTATTTTATCTTTGCACGCTCGATATATTGCTTTACTGTGCTAGGAGCAACATTCATGCGACGAGCAACTGCGTCAAGCTTGAGTCCGGATGCATAGAGAATGAGCGCTTTCCGTTCTTGGCTACTTAGATCATCAGATGTGCGTCCAGTAAAACTCAGTGCTTGGTTAAGGATCGGAGTAATCCATTCACTGCCATCGATCACTGCCTTAATTGCTTTCTTGATCTCTTCAACAGCCGAATCCTTTGCGACAAATCCTTTTGCACCGACCGAGAATGCACTTTTGACTGAGTCAAAATTACTGAGAGCGCTAATCACGAGAACGGGAATCTTGTTGCTGGTAAATAGTGAAACTATTTCACTTGGCGTACGACCATCGCCAAGGTGCAGGTCAACAATTGCTAGCCCTACACTTTTTCCTTCGCATGCGCTCTTCGCAGCGTTGAGATCCGCTCCTTCGTAGAGGAAATGAGAATGCGGGAATGCGCTCTTAATGTAGGACTTGAGTCCCTCGCGATAGAGGGGATGGTCCTCTAGGAGAATGAGATTGAGCGTGCTTTCCATAGATCGCAGAGTAGGTATCGCACACCTCCCGTTGGTGGACAGATATGTCATGAGAATGGTGGACATAGTAAGGGGATGTTTCTTCCTCATCAAGATCCCCTAGTTGGCACCCTTATCCGGTGATCAAAGTTCGGGGATTGAGCGGCGTGGGTTTGCTCCTCATTTTGACTTCGATTGCGCATTTGCCGGGAGGGTTTTTCCATTGGGCCTTCGATCGAAACGCCCTCCCACAATTCATTTGCTTGGTCATACTTGCGAGTTATTGCGGCGCGCAGCTGATCTTCCGCGCAAAATTGATCCGATTGCCAGTTTCGCTATCAATTATTCTCGTACTTCTTTTGATCAGCACAGCAACCTCACTTGTTACCGGTGGAAATTTTTACACTGGACTGACTGGTGATGCTGGACGTTTCACTGGACTTACTTCACTCTTTGCCTTAGCCATCATCGCGGTCTGGGCCGGGCAGCAAAATTCGGAGCAATGGAATCGACTTTTTCCTTACATATTGATTGCTGTTCTTGCCGTTGACTTACTGGGTTTCGGCCAATCATTACATCTCTTTGTATTGCCAGGTGATGGCGGCATAGGTAGCACGTTAGGCAATCTCGATTTTCTTTCGGCTTGGATGGGAACTTCAACGGCCCTCTTCTTCGCGCATAGGGCTAGCAACGGCTGGATTCAGGCTGGTCGATTAATTATGCTCGCCCTAGTTCTCGTCACCCTCTTTCGCATCGGTGCCAAGCAAGGACTTTTTGATTTCATACTGCTCATCCCTTTCCTCGCAATTTACAAATTTCGCTCAAAGCTTCTCCAAATAAGATTGTCACAAGGTTTCTGGACTTCGATAGTTTCCGTACTTCTTATAATGTGGTGTGAAATTATTTACTTGACGCCCATGGCAAACCTTTCAATCCCCGGGATAGCGGGGGATAGCAATGTAAATATTCGTGCCGATTTTTGGTTTAGCGGAATAAGCATGTTCTTTAAGAATATCTTCTTCGGTGTTGGGCCTGACAACTATGGCTATTACTACGAACAATTTAGATCCCTTAATTCAGTGAAAACTGCAGAATCAGTAATCACAAATGATGCTCATTCGGCCATGGTTCAGACTTTTGCGACCTTGGGGTTGGTTTCGGTAATTCTCTTTATTGTTTTAATGGTTTATTTGGTTCGAGCATTTGTACGTCTGATTGCCGAACGCCCAGAGAGCAGAAGGTTCCATTCGATACTGGCCGTGTTCACCTTCATATTCTTGACTAATTCACTCATAAGCCCGATCACCCTTCCGAATAAGGCGATTTTCTGGTTGATATCGGGCTATGTCATAACTCAAGGGGCGCTACGTAACTCGGCTGAGCGTTCGGTTCTGAAGAAATCCATGATCGGCCTCCTTGTCGTAGTGAACCTCTGGGTAAGCGTCGGCACGGGATACGCATTTACGAGGTTGAATTTGGCCGATGATGCTGCGCACAAAAATCAGAAAGTTTCTTATTCCTTCTCGCCCTACCTTCCGTGCGTTCTCTATTTCGCTAAGCAGATCGATCTTTCGGTCAAAGCTGGTCTAGACCCCAATGAGATCGCCACTAAACAAGTTTCGGTAAATCCACGATGTCTCGATGCTCAGCTTTACTTAGCTAATTCATATTTGTCGAAGAAAGAGATCAGCAAGGCGCGAGCACCTATCTATGCCCTTCTTGAGATTGCACCGGCACGTAAAGAGATTGTTCGATTAGCTGCAATCTATGCAATTCAAGCAAAAGACAAGGTACTGCAAAAGCGAATTGCCGCGGTGGGGTTGCACCTAATTTATGACAAAAAATCTGGAAAGATATTAATAAGTTGATATCTACTTGATTTGAACTGCTGTTGCCGAGATTGAGGCCATATACATCGGATAGGAAAATGTGCCGCAGGCGTATTGACCAGTAACTGTTGGCGTGAATGCTGAAGTGGCGAAGATAAAGGTTGCCTGTGAGTAGTTGCTGGCAGAGACACCAGAAATAGCATTTGAGGCGGGTAAGTTGCAGACGACATTCACATTGGCGGAGTTCAACATATCGACCACAAGTGTTAGTTCCTTGCCGCCGCAAGACGGGTCAACTTTTGAAACATCAAGTCTTTGTAAAGTGAAATCGCTGTAAGTGTCATCCCATTGACTAGTGGTATCAACACTTACGGTTGAGCTGGTTTCACAGGAGATTGCTTTTGCTTGTCCAACGCCAAGGCTGAGTTGATTATCAACAGTCGAGTTGTTTCCGCGAAGAGTGATTGCCACAGATGCCACCACACCAGTCACAGTTAGAGAGCCAGCAACTATCAATAGAACTATTTGGTAGAGCGGGCGGCCTTTAAATGTCCGCACTCCTGATCCTCGTGGGGTGCCCAACGGGGAGTTATATGCCTCAGAGATATACCTGGCCATAGGTGACTGGCGAGGTGGCTTTCGCCTAAAGAGAGACATAGCGAAATAGTAGATAGGGGAGAGAGCAGGGAAGGGATTTGGAGGACAACCAAATAGGGGTCAACTGAATGGGGTCGTGAAAATCCCAGAACTCTTACATTTAGCACATTCGATTTCCACGTGGAGGATGTAAATGAAAGCGAAGAAGATCAATAAGAAGTGGGCGATAGTCCTAGGCGTGCTATTTGGTGCATCGCTAATCTCTGTTGGCGTCTTCGCATCTGCGACCATCACTCTCAATAGCGGTAATGCGGTCAACCTCGGTGCTGGTGCAGTTGCAGTTAATGCCTGCGGAACACAAGCAACTGTCTCTGCGCAACAATCTTTTGATACAACTTCTCAGAGCTATAAGACCACAACAATTTCGATCTCTGGAATTCCTCAAAATACAAGTGACTGCGGCGGAAAAACTCTCTCACTCGCATTCCGAGCAAATAGCACTACTTACTCTGCGACATGGTCTGTCGCAACATCCGGCGGAACCGGTACTTATGTGTATGGTGGCGTCGCTGGCGGAGCTGCAACCAACGCACAAACAGCTCTAATTCCTTTTGATACCGCTGCTTCCGGTCTCACCACCATTGCAGTAGCTGTTCAGTAATCTCGAGAGCGATAAATTATGGAGTCAACTCCAGAAGTTGATTCTGGTAAATCTCTAGCCAAAGCCAATATTTTGGCTGGTGCTATTCAAGTTGGCTCTGAGCTTCATGTTGATATCTGGTTGAAGGCCGTTACTACTCATCCGCAGTCGATTTTGATTCGCTCCACTGATATCAATGGCGAGATGCGCTCGGCCTTCTTTCATTTAGATGGTGAAGTTCGTGAAGTCCCGATAATTAATCCGCATCCGGGCGAGATCACTCGCGAAATTAAAGTACCGAAGAGTAAGAAGATATCGCGTGAATTTACGTGGAGCCCAGAAAAAGTAAAAATAAAAAGTCGGAAGCGAAAGCTTATTTTAGAAATGGCATCACTTCTTTTGACTGCATCACTCTTTGCCGCGATGTTTTCCGGCTTCCTACAACTTCGAGTTGTCCTTACGGGGTCGATGCGGCCGACAATTAATCCGGGCGATATGGTCTTTGCGGTATCACCTAAGTATTTTGAGCCCCAAAAGGGCCGAGTGGTTCTTTATGTTGCGCGCGATCTCCAAGGAAAGCCTGTGACTACATGGGCGCACCGAATTATCGGGGGAGATCGCTCCTCTGGATTTGAAGTCAAAGGCGATGCGAATCCGCAATCAGATATCGGACGCCCCAAGATCAAAGACATTAAGGGCGTAGTTCTCTTCACCATTCCTAAAATTGGACGAGTCCTAAGCCCAATTCCACTGATTCTGATAGTGAGCGGAATTTTCTTGATGGCCACCGTACTGCGGCGAGGACAAGATGTTTAAGAAGGCCTTGGCACTTATCGGGCTCTTCTTCTTGACCGGAATTAGCGTTGCAGCTCCCGCTCTTGCAGTAGATAACCCGCAACTCACCTGGCAACGCGGAGTTGTTCATACTGTCCAGATTTCCACCAACCTGACGCCAAAAATTAGCCATGTGGATCTTCTTGGCCAGGGGAGAACATTTACTTTTGCGCCCTACACAGTGACTAATGATCGTTTAATTTTTCAAGTGACTCTTCCTTCGCAGGCTCCACTTGGAGAGTATGCGGTTCGACTCTTTATGCTCGATGGAAGCACTCAAGAGCTCAGCACAATCAAAGTCGTTGAATTTCAAAGTGGTGGATACAACCCACTGACCGATGTAAAAACTGTCTCTACGCTCTCACTCACTCTGTTCACGCTGTTAGCTATCTGGACTGCGGGTAGCGATTCTATGGAACGGCGCAAAGAGGAAGAGTATTCCGAGGATCAGACAACATATTCATCAGCTGATTCTGCTTCCATTGCGCGAGGCGCCTCACAGGTTACTGATTATCACAAAGGCCTTGTCACATCGATTGCGCTAGATCAATGGCGAAATGATGCTGCTATTCGAAGCGCCAGATTTTCTCCCATGCTCTCGAGATTGATATCCGATGGCGGATATTTGCAATTCTCGCTCGGCTCACTCGTTCTCTTCTTTCCCTTATTTGGTCTTGCTCTTGGGGCAATCGCATTTCATGACATCAGCGGCTTTGGCTATATCACCACCCCATCACTCTCAATTTCTATCGCATTAATTGTTTTGGGAGCCATTGATTCTGGTTCAGCTTTCATTGCAGCCACAACATTTGCAGTATTAGCTGCGACCAATCGCTTCTTTAATAGTGCATATGACATTCGCACCTTGATCGGACTTACTTTTCTCTGGTTTACGCCGGCACTTGTTGCTAATGCGACCAGACCGCTTCGGCGTTCAGAGCGAGATGACAATGTGTGGGAGCGCCTGATCGATATCGTCGTAGGTCCTCTTGCTACTACCTGGGCGATCTACGGAATGGTTAAGGGCCTCGATGGGTTTGCGCACTTACACCTGCCGCTCGGAAAGCATGCTCTGGTGTGTGCTATTGCAGGAGGGATTGCGATTTTCATTCGTTATCTGATTGAAGAATATGTCGCGCGACGCAATGAGCATTATTTGGCATTTTTATCACCAAAGAAAGTCAATGAAGAGAGCTCATTTGGGAAATGGATGGGATATTTTTTCAAAGGTTTCCTCTTCCTCTTCCTCGCCATTTCATTTCTCGGTCCTACCTGGCATCTATGGGTGGCACTCGTGCTTTATTTCCTGCCCACCGCGATTAAGGCACTTCATAAGTACCTACCGAATTCTCCAACTCTCTTTCAACTCATTCCCGTGGGAATTCCATTAATGATCGTGATGTGGGGAATTAATAAGTTGTATTCCCAGTGGATTTCTGGACTTACTTCTGACTTGGCAGATCAATCTCGTATCACCTTCCTTCTTATGGCCGCCCCAGGATTGCTCATCTCAATTCTCAAAGCCTTCGGTCGCAGCCCCAAGGATGGCGACAAGCGCTGGTATTTACGCGACACCAATAAAATCATGTACCGGATGACTGGCCCGCTTTTATTATTGGTAGCGATCGGCCTAACCGTGGGGGTGATTGGGTAAATGCTGCGTAAGGAATGGGAAGGCAAGAAGTACTACGAAGTCTTGGGCATAACTCCATCTGCTGGGCGCGATGAGATCCGCGCTGTTTACCGTCGCCTGGCTTTCGAACTTCACCCTGATCGAAATAGTGACCTCCAGTCACAAGCGAGATTCGCTGAAGTTATGGAAGCGTATGCGGTTCTCTCTGATCCTCGTACTCGCGATGAATATGACGCTTATCTTTTAGATGATCGTCCGACGATTTCGATGCAGAAATTGCCTCCTGGTGTTGGACTTGATATCGATGCGGCATATGACGAACTTTCTAAGAAAGTAGATCCATCGCTCGTATCTTCACCTCGCTCTGAGTACATTAAACATCTGGAGAGAAGCCGCCGACGAAAAACTTTTGTGGAAACTATATTTGCCATCATTATTATTCTTTTGCTTTTATTTTTCGGATTCAAGCCGCTAAATGCATCATCTGGGCCGTCTTCTGCATCAAAAACAAATACTTCTTCGAATTCTTCTGGGGGAGGTTCTGTTAAGCCTGGACTTGATCAACCATTATTAGTTATAAAAGGCGATCAAGGTATTCAAGGTGTTGCAGGTCCCGCAGGTGCGGATGGACGTATTGGTGTTGATGGCCTCGCTGGCCCACAAGGTCCAGGAGGTAAAGATGGCCGACAAGGTATTGATGGTCGCCAAGGTATTGATGGTCGACAAGGAATTGATGGTGCACCTGGCGCTCAAGGCCCAGCAGGTGTTGCCGGTCCCGCAGGAGCTCCAGGCGCAGCAGGACCCGCCGGTCCCGCAGGTCCTGCTGGTCCAGCAGGCGCAGGCGTTACCGGAATAGTTGTAACTCCAAACTTTGGTTTAACCGGTAGCGCAGTACAGGCGTGTACAACTGATCCGACAGATACAACTACAACAACATCACTTACAGCGGTGATGGTACCTAACTTTGATCCGACGACCCAAAAGTATTTCTTAGGCGGAATCAAAATTGGCGCACTTCCACCTGGATGTAGTGGCTCGGCAATGTTTGTGGATGTTTTACTTGCAGCTGGTTCTGGCTACACAGAAAACGCCTTTGAATGTCGCGCCACACTTCCTACTATTTTGAGCACATATACCCAGACATTTAGCGCGGGCGGTACCGGGTGTTATTGGAAGACCTCGAATAACTCCATGAATATCGGAACAATTTCAGTTGTAGATATTACGAGACTTAACTTAGCGTTATCGGGTTGATGGTAAGACGGTAATGAAGACGCTTCGTGTTGAGATAAGTAAGAAGACAGTCTGGGTGGTCATGCTCTCGCTGCTTTCAATTTTTCCTATCTCTAAGAGTTTTTCTACGACGACCTGCACCGTCTCGACCTCAACCATTTCTGGCGTACGCGTCGACTCCATCACCTCTTTAGCCGCTTGCACATATGACATCCCCAGTGGATTCAATAACGTCTCTCTGGTTGTTGTAGGTGGCGGAGGAAGTGGCGCGACTGACGCTGGTTCTGGCGGCGGCGGTGGTGGCAATAGTTGCCAAAATGACACTGCGACAGCGTCGAATAACACAGGTGCTGGTTGTGGTGGAGCGCCACGTACAATTTTTTTCCAAGGTGATAGTAACGCCACTCCAACTTCTAGTTCATCAAATCAATCATCCCTCGGCGGGGGAGGAAATGGTGGTGAAGGCCTTTATTCAAACATTGGAAGCTTTGCTGGAATTTATTCTGCTTATTCTTGTGGTGGTGGTGGTGGAATTAATAGCAACCTAGGTGGCACCCATACCCCGACGATCGTGTGGGGCGCAGGGGGCAAAGCAGGCTGCTACAGCGCAGGTAAGGGAAGCAATAAATCCACTAGATATAACAATGCATCTGCAAATTCATCAACTCGCACGAATGATTTCAACGGAAGCTCTGGCGTAGATGGATTTGGCGGCGGTGGTGGCGGAACCGATCCAGAAGATATGGTGGCGGGTCGCGGAGGAGATGGTGTTGTCATTCTTCGCTTCTCACTTCCCGATCCACGATGCCCGAATGATCACAGCGATGCCACAGTGACACCACCCGTCGCCTGTATTGCAAAAATACATATCACAGCTGGCGACACTGCGGTGTCGACCAAGCCAAGTTGAACCTCTGATGTTTCGCAATCACCAATTTCTTATGGCAATGATTCGACTACAGTCACGATTGTTACCGATGTGACTGGGTTAAATGCAACCATTGAAAATAATAAAATTGTCACATCGGTGACGAGTGCCACCTCTTCACTTATCGGTGGCACATATCCGATCACTTATCGATTAACAACGGATACTGTGACATCGGATAGTTATTTATTGGTGACAGTAAGAGATCCAGCTCAAAAAACGCCGGTGAGAGTGCCGGTAGATCCGCGAAAGAAAACTCTGCGACTTCCCAAAATTATTTTGGGTCAAGTAAGGGCTCTCCAAGTATGTTTGACTCCTCAAGGTCCTGGTGGTGCCTCTGATACACCCACCGTTCGCTTGGCAAGTAATCCAGGTAATTCGATTGTTGATACAACCACCCTCAATAATTTACGGATGCGAGGCACTTCTGACAGTATCACTGCGAATATTGGGGTGATTGACTTAACTACTTCGCAATCACGGTTGTTAAAAGGCGGGAAGTCAGTTGTTCTGGATGTAAATGTCTCTAAAACATCAACGGGCGGAAATGGCGCTTGTGACTTTGGAACAGATAGCACAATGACGCTCTATCCCATTGGGCTGACTCAAGTGCGTAAAACACAGGTCGTAGCAAAGAAGTAATACTCCTAGAAAATGTTTTACTTGGGACTTCGGAGAATCTTCTCCATCGGACGACCCTTTGCCAGCTCATCAACCAGCTTGTCCATATAGCGAATCTTCTTCATCAAGGGATCTTCGATCTCCTCGATCTTAACTCCACATATCGAGCCCGTAATTAACTTGGCGTTTTTATGAATTTTGGCAGCCTTAAAGAATTGGGTGAAAGTAGCCTCATCCTTGATCAATCTCTTTAGAGTTTTGTTATCAAACCAGGTTAACCAACAAATAACTTGATCAAGCTCCTTAACGGTGCGATCTTTGCGCTCAACTTTATTGATGTAGGCGTCATAAACTCGAGCAAATGGCATTTCAAAGATCTTATGCATAGTTAGCGTCCCGTGTTAGAAGTCCCAATTAATTACTTACCTTCAAGAACGGCAAACCAACCCCACGCGATAGATGCCGTTGCCAGGAATGTTTGTGGTCTCTTGTAAGACCATCCGAACTTTATTGGTCCAGAACTCTAGACAAGCCTCAGGGTCATTGACGTATAGAACTACAAATCCAACTCTCATATGTCTTCCTTTGAATGCCGTGAAGGGATCCAGAATAGTTAGTGAGGCGGGTCGGGCTCAAATCATTTACTTGCCAAGCCCCAGACCTTACGCTTATCTCATTGTCAGACCTCAATCATGGGTTTGTCGGTCTGGAACTAGAGGAACTTCTGTGTGGGAGGGCAGGAAATGGTTAAGCACTCCGAGCCCTTCGATGGCGATGAATATTACAGTGACGATCCTGTAGAAGTAGCTGCGCACCTGCCCAAGCGAAAACTCCCAACAATCCTTTGCTCTTTACTGCTTTTAATTGGGGGCGGATTTTTTGTGCAGACAACTCTTGCTGCAAATATCTCACTCATCTCTGGACCAATTGAATTTGGCCAAGGAATAACACAGACTGTTGCATGCTCTGGTGCCACAAACTTAACTGTCACCCCTAAATCCTCATTTACTAATGCCTCTGGTGGGGGCGACTACTACTTCTCATCGGTAACGGTCTCGAATATTCCAGTTGGATGCTACGGAAAAGATTTCATCATTCGCGCCTACGGAAGCAGCAGCAGCACCCCGCTTGCCCTCTTTAATACTTCATCTACTAGCGCAGTCATCTACAACAATGGTGGATCGTTCCAAGCTGGAGCTGGCAGCACTGGCGCAACAGTAAGCAGCAGTTCTGGAGTTTTTAGCATCACCTTTGCATCACCAGTTGCACTTGCATCCTCGGTAAGCAAACTCACAGTCGAAAGTGGAGCGCACACCTTAAACGTTGGAGATGCCGGTCCAGGTGGTGGAACTATCTTCTATTACTCTGCCGCAGGATTTAATTGTGGCCCAACACTTTCGTCCACGTGCAACTATCTTGAGGCAGCACCAAGCGGTTGGAACGGTGGATCAGACCCATCCAAACTCTGGGCTGTCGCATCGAAACAAAGCACCGATGTCACGGCTATTGCTAATGATGACCCTGCATATAA
>CANFRP010000018.1 GCA_947449535.1 Actinomycetota bacterium
ATTCATCAAGGAGAACTACTTTATATTTGACGCGTTCAACTTCTGATATTTCTGGAAATTGTTCCACCAGAGTTGCGGCCAAACTCATCTGATCATTAAATGTCAGCAATCCTCGTTCGATTCGATAAGAATCATATTGATCAACAATCGGCAATATCGCCAGTCGCTCCTGCAGTGTCTCGATCGCTTCACGAACTTCCGCATTGGATTTTCCGGTGATAGCAGTGAATTTTTCGAGTAATGTTTCAGTGAAAGCCCGAATATCGGCAGTCGATTTATTATGTTCGCCAAGTGCTGCCGATAAGTCCATTACTTTATCCACGATTGTTTTGGGCGATGAGGTAAAGGTATATCCATCATCCGTGGAATAACTTTTCACAATTTTGTTCGCTATCTGCCATGCGGCTGCTTCGCCGATTGGCTCAGCATCGCTATCGATTCCCAAGCGAATAGAATTTTCAGCGAGAACTCGCCCGGCATACGAGTGGTAAGTGGAGACTGCAACCGCAATATCTATTGGGCCAATGCCAGCATTTCGCAATTGGCGAAGACGTGTTCGAATTCGAAGCGCGAGCTCTCCTGCTGCTTTGCGCGTAAAGGTAAGGCCAAGAATTTCATCCGGGCGTACGTAGCCATTTGCGACCAGCCAGAGAACGCGAGCAGACATTGTCTCGGTCTTACCGGAACCGGCACCTGCAATAACGACAGATGGTTCTAGCGGCCAGGATTGAATAATTCTGCTTTGTTCTTCGGTGGGATCGTGCATTCTCACGCCCGATGCGCGAAGTGCCACCGCAATATCCTGAGCGCTATATTTCATATTCGGCGCAGTGCTCATTGATCAATCACCGCCCGACCTTCAGATTGCAGTGGGCAGAGGGCTTTCACACCACAGGTACGACAGCGATCATTGATGGTGGCAATAAAAGTATTAGATGCCATGGCTTCGGCCGCAATTTCGATCTCAGCTTTCACGGCGCCAACATCGATCGGATCTTGCACTTTGACCGAAGCTGATTTCTCGCTGCCTCCCAAATAAATTAGCTCAGCTCCGCCAGATGTAGTGGTAATTCCCAGCAGATCCTTATTCTCAAATGCGCCTTCAATAACAGCGACTTGATATCCCTGGAGTTGGCGATGAGACTGCGCATCTTCGCGAGTTGTATCTGACGCACCAGTCTTCAAGTCAATGATAAATACTCGGCCCTCCATATCTATCTCAATTCGATCGACCGAACCATTGAGTCGGGCGCGACCGATCATGGTTTCAAATTCCTCTTCCACGCCAATCAAAGTGCGATTGTTCTTGGCATGCCAGGTAAAGAATTTCGATAACTTCTCATATGCCAGATTGAATTCGTAATCTTTGACCCACCCAGAATTTGCATTGATGACTTTCCAGTTATCTGCCAAGCGAGATTTCATATCGTCAATACTGAGAGTCGGCTCTGCAAGAATGAGCGATGCAAGTGCGTGAATAGCAGACCCAATGAGCTGGGCTGATGAATCCCCGTCACGTCCGCCCGAACGCTCAATAAACCATTTCAAACCACATTCAGAGAAAGATTGAAGATTCGATGGTGATACAGAGACTGTCTGATCTTGTGCGATTACTAATTCAGTGGTGGAGATCGGCCTTACTCCCAACCAGTTATCGGGGTTAGCTGATTCAATTCCTGCGGCATTGAGGGATTGGAGAAGTGATGCAGCGAGGCCCCGCTTCGCTTCATTAACAGCGGAATCCATGATGGTTCGACGAAGCGTCGCGACAAGGGCTTGAGAGGTGAGAGATCGAGGAAGAACCAGTGGTGCCAGATCTTCACTAGAGGTGCCATGAACTGCTTCATGGAGTTCTTCAAAGTATGGCGAAGGCTCCGAATCCTCTTCTCGATATGCAGTCACTACTAATTGGGATTTTGCGCGAGTGATTGCCACGTGCAGCAGACGCCGTTCATCTTCAATGAGAGCAGATGCTGCGGATGCTTCTATTTGATCACGCGCTGTGAGGCCAGAGCGCATAGATTCAACTAATCGCTCGCTGCCCATAAGTGATCCGCGCTGTCGCAAATTTGGCCAGATACCTTCTTGCAGACCCATTATCGCCACAACCTGCCATTCCGATCCTTTGGCAGAGTGCACTGTCATTACTGAGACAACTTCATCTCGCGCAGCGCGCGAGGTAATCGCATCACCCAGAATGCTCTCCCCCATTACTTGAGAGATAAATTGTGACGGCTTGGCAAAAGGAAGACGATCGGTAAATCGTCGAGCCGATTCAAAGAGTTGCATCACTGCATCTAGATCACGGTCTGCTGATGCACCACGAACTCCTCCTGCTAAAGCGCGATTGCGCCACATTGTCGGAATTGATGCGCCATCAATATCTTTGGAGTTAGTCCAGATCGCCCATAAGAGATCGCTGACATTGGTCGAACTACCAAGCGCCTTCTTGGCAACTGCAATCAAAGAATTGAGTCGAAGTACCGGCGTGATTGAAAGATCGCCAAATTCGGTAACGGGGTCAGTGATTGCTGACAGCATCATCTCAGTGGAGGTCCGGGTATCACCTTCAGTCCGCAATTTCGCAAGCTCTACTCGCATAGTGCGCAGCGATAGTGAATCCGCTCCAGCAAATTCAGATTTCAGAAGTTCTTCGATAATCTCCCAATTAGCCGGGGTCAGCGCAATCTCGCCGAGTGCAATTTGTGCGATCTGAAGCAAAGGGCGAATGGCCGGGTTCTCGCCGAGCGCCATCGCTTGCGCATCGATATCGAGCGGAATTCCATTGAGTGCAAAGGCGCGCGTTATTGCAGAAACTCCAGCGCCCGGTGACCGAAGAATGACTGCCATCTCTGACCACGGAACACCATCACGCAGATGAGCTGTGCGAAATGTATGGGCGATGTAATTAGCGCAATCAGATTGTGATGACAGCTTTGCGACATCAATACCGCGATGTGAAATCAGGTTAGGGCGCGCACTTGCAGTTCTCGTGCGGGAAGGAGAGGTAGATCGGAACTGTGAGGCCACGATTGACGCAAGCTCTGTAATCGGGGCGCTGGAACGTTCAACTTCGCTAAGAACAATCTGGGAAGCACCTATCGAATCAGAATAAACAATGAGGCCCTCGGGATCGGCGCCGCGGAAGCGACCAATCGCAGAATCGGAATCAGCAAAGATGGTGAGATCTTTGCCCGCAATCAGCGAAAGAAGTGCACGATGCGAAAGATCACTCTCCTGAAATTCATCGATATAGATTGCGCTAAATCGTGATCGATATTTCTTGAGTAGATCAGCATCACCACGAAGTTTATTAATGGCGCCAGAGATAATCGCGCTGGGATCGATCCGAAGTGGCGTACCGGGCACCGTGCCGTAACGAAGCGCCATTACATCGTCATAGACCTGCCAGAACTTGGCGGCTGGCTCCCAATACTTTTCGTGCAATTCGTGGGACTTGGCGATCAATTCTTTATAAGTCATATTGCGTTCGGATGCCCGCAGAATTAAATCGCGCAATTCGCGCGCAAATCCACGAGTCGGAAGTGCCAACGCCAGATCTTGCGGCCAGACCACATCAGGATTGAGTTCAGGGTTTTCGAGTAACGAGCGAATAAATAAATCTTGCTCTGCGCCCGAGACCATCACGTAGGAGGGATCATCTGGATCGGCCTTCTCGTTCAATATCGAGAAAGCGAGTGAGTGAAATGTTCGGGCAATTGGCTCAAAGGAACTCATCGACGTGCGCAGAACAATTGCATCGCGCAGAGCGGATGCAGATTCGCGGCCATAGGTAAGAATCAAAATCTGATTGGGATCCATCCCAGAATTAATTCGCGCGACCACCGATTCAATAAGTGTCGCAGTCTTGCCCGTACCCGGCGCCCCGAGGACTAATAACGGCGCGCGAGCCGGGGCCGTGCATGCAGATAAAACTTCGGATTGGGCTTTGTTGGGAGTAAAAGAGATCTGGGGCAGCGGTCGACGCAGCAACGTGAAAGCTGGTGCATCCGTCTTGGCCATGTCCCTATCTAAGCGAAAGGGACTGACAAAGGCTCGTAATTGAGCACTATGTCAGTCCCTATTCAGGCGGTGATTAGCCGTATCTAATGATTCAGCGTTTTATTCAGCGTTTGTATTGACCTTCTTGGCGCGGCCGACGTTACGTGCGCGCTCGTTCTGATCAAGAATTACCTTACGAACACGGACGTGCTTTGGTGTTACCTCAACGCACTCATCTTCACGACAGAATTCAAGTGCTTGCTCGAGGTTGAGCAAACGTGGCGGAATGATGCGGTTGGCATCATCGGCGCCAGATGAACGCATATTGGTCAACTTCTTCTCGCGAACAATGTTGACATCCATATCTTCGGTACGAGAGTTCTCGCCGACGATCATGCCTTCATAAACTTCAGTTCCAACTTCAAGGAAGATAACGCCGCGCTCTTGGACGCCATCAACTGCATAAGCAGTAACAGTGCCGCGACGATCTGCGACGAGTGAACCGGAGAGACGAGTACGGATTTCGCCGTGCCAGTTCTCGTAACCATCGAAGACGTGGTGAATCAGTCCGGTTCCGCGAGTTTCAGTAAGGAACTCGGTACGGAATCCAATAAGTCCACGTGATGGAACCTTGTAATCCATACGGATCCAGCCAGTGCCATGGTTAACCATTTGCTCCATGCGGCCCTTACGAAGTGCCATCAATTGTGTGACAACGCCGAGGTAATCCTCAGGAATATCGACCGTCAAGCGCTCCATTGGCTCTTGTAGCTTTCCATCGACTGTCTTCACAACTACTTGTGGCTTACCCACAGTGAGTTCGAAGCTTTCGCGACGCATGATTTCAACGAGAACAGCAAGCTGTAGCTCTCCACGTCCCTGAACTTCCCAGGTATCTGGGCGATCAGTATTAACAACGCGTAGTGAAACGTTACCGATCAATTCTGCATCCAAGCGATTCTTTACTTGGCGAGCGGTAAGTAGCTTTCCTTCTTGACCTGCAATTGGAGAGGTATTGATACCGATTGTCATCGAAATTGAAGGCTCATCAACAATTATCAATGGCAAAGCGTGGGGACGCTCGAGATCTGCAAGTGTTTCTCCCAATGTAATTGTCTCGATACCGGCAATTGCGACGATATCTCCCGGACCAGCTTCAAGTGCAGGTACGCGCTCGAGTCCATCGGTGATCAAAAGTTCGGAGATCTTCACGCGCTCGGTAGTTCCATCCGTCTTCATCCACATAACGGTCTCGCCCTTTTTAATTACGCCTTCGCGAATACGACATAGTGCAAGGCGTCCAAGGTATGGAGAGGAGTCGAGGTTGGTGACGTGTGCTTGTAGTGGCGCACCTTCGTGATAAACCGGAGCTGGGATCGTATTGAAGATAACTTCAAAGAGCGCATCCAAGTTTTCACGATCAGGCATGACGCCATTTTCTGGACGGTTCATTGATGCGCGCCCAGCCTTAGCGGAGGCGTACACGACCGGAAATTCGATCTGCTCATCATTAGCATCAAGATCAAGGAAGAGTCCGTAGGCCTCATCCACAACTTCTGGAATACGTGAGTCAGGACGGTCAACTTTGTTGATGACCAAAATTACTGGGAGGTTCTTCTCGAGAGCTTTACGCAATACGAAACGTGTTTGTGGAAGTGGACCTTCAGATGCATCGACCAAAAGGATTACGCCATCGACCATTTCTAGTCCGCGCTCTACTTCGCCACCGAAGTCTGCGTGGCCTGGGGTATCAATAATGTTAACGGTCTGAGAGCCACGGCGAATCGAGGTGTTCTTCGCAAGAATGGTAATTCCCTTTTCGCGTTCCAGATCCATCGAGTCCATGACGCGGTCGCGGTTCTCGCCCTCTTTCTGGTGTTCAGAGAACGCACCTGATTGAGTCAACATCGCATCAACGAGGGTTGTTTTACCGTGGTCAACGTGGGCAATGATCGCCACATTTCGTAGGTCATCGCGCTTCTTGAGCTCGCCTGTGATGTATGGGCTCTTCTCGTATTTGATTCTTGTCATGACTTAATAAACCTAAATTCTTTTTTGGGTGATGCGGAAGGGTAGCAGTTGAGCGTGCTTTATCTAAATTCCACGCTGAAATCAGCCTGTTGCATCCCCTAAATTTGGCAAGAATCCTTCTTTATGAAGAGCGCGAATTCTTCTTTGTGATTGTATAAATGAAGCACCATATGACAAGAGCATATTTTGCAATCGCCAAAAAATTAGCCATATTTATGTAGAGAAGTTCCGAGGCATGAATTGAAGAATCAAACCAAAATGGGATTCCATTTTCTTGCGGATATATTCCAAAGCCAGTAGCTATGTTGTAGATCAAAGTTGTATCACTGCTGAAATGGTCCTTTTGGGTAAATATTTGAATAACTTGCAATGGAAAATAGCCTAAGAGAAGTAGCCGTGTTGCAAAGCTCTTACGAGCCAGTACAGCCGCTGAGACAACCAAGAGTGTGACCGCTAACTGTCCCCACTGATAGCCAAGGAATGTATTCCAATAGTCAGAGAACGTCATTCCGCCCGTGTTAATTCTGAAGTAAGTCCAAATGAGTTGAAAAATAATTACCGAAACAAAAACGACCCCTGCCAAGACCCAATATGGATCAAACCCACGCTTTTGTGCAACGGGGTATTGAGGTGCGTAATTATTTGTTGGGTATTCAGAATTCATGGCCATGTGATTTCTCCTTCTCTTAAAGAGAAGTAAAGCAACCTTTAAAAAGGGATGTAAGGCAATTGCAATTGATGACTAGTCAGAACACCACTACTTAAACGTTGAAACGGAACTCCACCACATCGCCATCAGCCATTACATAATCCTTGCCTTCCATGCGGGCTTTGCCCTTGGCCTTAGCTTCTGCAACAGATCCAGCAGCAACCAGATCATCAAAGGAAATAACTTCTGCTTTGATAAATCCTTTTTGGAAATCGGTATGAATAACTCCGGCGGCCATTGGAGCAGTATCGCCTTTATGAATTGTCCAGGCCCGAGTTTCTTTAGGGCCGGCAGTTAAATAAGTCTGTAATCCAAGAGTATTAAAACCAACGCGGGCAAGTGTCTTAAGACCAGGTTCGGTAAGACCAATCGCTTCAAGCAATTCCATGGCATCGGCATCGTCGAGTTCTGATAACTCTGCTTCAGTCTTTGCATCCAGGAAGATTGCTTCGGCTGGCGCGATAAGTGCCTGCAACTTTGCGCGAAGTGGCTCATCATTTAATTCAGCGGCATCGACGTTAAAGACATAAAGGAATGGTTTTGCTGTCATTAGGTGCAATTCATAAATTAATGAGAGATCAATTTTTGATCCAAAGAGCAGCTTGCCTTCGTTGAGAACTTCTTGCGCTTTGAGAACTTCCGCCAACATGGGGGCTTTATCTTTGGAAACTCGGGCTTCTTTTTCAAGGCGCGGGATTGCCTTCTCAATTGTCTGAAGATCAGCGAGTGCGAGCTCAGTATTAATGACTTCAATATCTGAGGCGGGATCGACGAATTCTGCAGTGCGCTCACCCTCGCGAGTGACGTTCTCATCGTTGAAGACGCGAATAACCTGACAGATGGCATCGGTTTCACGAATATTTTGGAGGAACTTATTACCAAGACCGGCACCTTCTGATGCGCCCTTAACAATTCCGGCGATATCTACGAAGGAGACGACGGCTGGCAAAATCTTTTCGGAGCCAAAAATCTCGGCAAGTTTTGGGAGGCGATCATCGGGAACACCAACCATGCCAACATTCGGCTCGATAGTGGCGAAGGGATAGTTGGCGGCCAAGACGTTGTTCTTGGTCAAGGCATTAAAAAGGGTCGACTTTCCCACATTGGGCAGTCCGACAATTCCGATAGATAGGCTCACGAGGAGTAGAGCCTACGCGCAAATGTCAGTGCTCCCTGCCACGATAGGGACATGAACCAGATTTCAGGCGTAATCATTGGGTTAGTCCTTGGCCTAGGCCTCGGTATTTTCATCGGATTTTTGATCTCTAAATCAAAAGGTGGGGATTCTGCCGCACTCTCAGCTCTTCTCGATCAAGAACGCCAGCGCGCTGCACTACTAAATGAGCAGCTCGTAACGCTTCGTGCACAAGATGCCGAGAAGATTCGATTGGATGAATCACTGAAGGCCGTTACTACATCGATGAAATCGCTCTCTGATCAAGCACAAGAAGCCGAAGTAAAGCGCGCGCAAGCAGAAGCGACGATGAAGACGCAGATTGAAAATATGAAATTAGGCAACGAGACTCTGCTTCGCGAGACCACAAAGCTTGCGGGTGCACTCTCTAATTCGCAGACCCGTGGAAAATACGGTGAGACCCAGCTCGAATTATTGTTAGAGAACTCCGGTCTCCAAGAAAATGTGCATTTCTTTAAGCAGGATTACCGCTCTACTGAGGCAGGTATCTCCAAGCCAGATATTCGAATCGCAATACCTGGCGGCTCTGAGATCTTTATCGACTCTAAGTTTCCCTTCGATCGCTTCCTAGATGCAGTAGTTGAGAAGGATCCCGCTACTCGCGATGAACTCATGGCACTACATGCTAAGGATTTGATGGGCCATGTAAATGCTCTTGCTAAGCGCGGATATCAGGAAGGCTCCAACTCCCCTGATTACGTTGTCCTCTTCGCACCTTTTGAATCGATACTCTCCGAAGCACTTGAAGTAGATCCTTTGCTCTTGCATAAAGCATTTGAAAAGGGAGTCACTATTGCGACTCCGACCACGATGATGGCGTTGCTTCGCACAGTGGCCTATGTATTTAGCCAAGGCGATATGGCACAGAACGCGGTGGCAATTAAGGATTTAGCAGGCGAGCTGATTAAGCGCATCGGCAAAGTCCACGTCAAGATTGCGACTTTAGGAGATCGCATTAAATCGACCGAGAAGGCATTTAATGAATTGATCGCATCGTCAGAGGAGAACATGCTCCGACCTGCACGCAAGATGGTCGGTCTTGGCGTTCCCTCCTCTAACAAGCTAAAGGCTGGGGATGAGATTGATGATCAGGTACGCGCCATTAAAGTGCGCGACCAACTCGAATTAGATGATGTATCTGATGATGACAGTGACGAAGAATTAGAGGAGAATGAATAAATGAGCACTTCCCATTCAGTGACAACCCCAAAGATTGCAAAACCCATTCAAGGTCCAGGACTTAAAGTCCCCGGTGTCATAATTCTTCAATTCTTATTGATTTTTATCGTGGAAGCCTGTGAATTCCAATTCACCAAAGTGGGCCGCATTACCGGAATCGCTATCTGGATCGCCTTCTTTGGCGCTCTCTATCTCGGTCGCCGCGGCACTTCCTTCGCAGCGGTTGTTAATCCTCCAATTGCTTTCTTCTTCTCGACCATTATTTTGATGATCACTATCGGCGGCGTCGGATTGCACCTCACAAAAATTGGGCTCGACCTTGTTACAAGCCTTTCAGGTGCATCGTTTTATTTGATTTCAGGCGCAGCACTTGGCTGGGCGATACATTTCTATAAATCTTACAAAGAGAAGAAAGTCGCTAAAGCAGAGCTACTTACCAGCAGCCTTTAACTCTTTCCGTAATTCTTGTGGCATCGCAAAAGTCAGATGCTCTTCCATCGCTGTCACTGTTTCGACATCGCTAAAACCACGATCGGCAAGCCACTTCAAGAGATCTGTCACCAAGAGCTCTGGAACCGATGCGCCACTAGAAACTCCCACAGTGGAGACTCCCTCGAGCCACTCCTCTTTCGCTTCCTTAGCAAAATCCACGAGATAAGCCGCTTTCGCGCCATATTCCTTGGAGACTTCAACTAAGCGAACAGAATTAGAAGAGTTTGTGGATCCAACAATAAGTACGAGATCTGCTTGAGGTGCAATCTGCTTGATCGCCACTTGGCGATTCTGAGTGGCATAACAAATGTCATCCGAAGGCGGATCCATCAAATTGGGGAAACGCTTGCGAAGTGCCGCCACCGTCGTCAGAGTTTCATCAACGCTCAATGTGGTTTGAGATAACCAGGCAACTTTGTTTTCGTCGCGAACTTTAATCTTATCGATATCGTGAATGCCATCAACAAGAATCACATTATTTGGTGCTTCACCTGCAGTACCTTCGACCTCTTCGTGGCCTTCGTGACCAATTAACAAAATATCTAAATCTTCAGCAGCAAAACGCTTAACTTCGTGATGAACTTTGGTGACAAGTGGGCAAGTTGCATCAATGGTTCGCAAATTACGCGCTGCTGCTGATGCGTGAACTGCAGGTGAGACGCCGTGAGCAGAGAAGACAACCACTGCGCCTTCCGGGACTTCCTCGTTCTCATTAACAAAGATGACTCCACGCTCTTGCAAACTGGCGACAACGTGCTTGTTATGAACAATCTCTTTGCGGACATAGACGGGTGCGCCATATAGCTCGAGGCTCTTTTCGACGGTCACGACTGCGCGATCTACTCCCGCGCAATATCCCCGTGGGGCAGCGAGGAGAACTCGCTTGGCTGGTGTCATGGTCTCAGTCTAATCGCACCACATAAGATCAGCGCGTGCTCGAGACATCCGCAGACTCCCCCGTCCCAGTGAGGGTCGTCTCGGAAGCGATTGGAGATTATTTATCCCGATTAGGTTCGGTCTGGATTGAGGGCGAACTTTCCGAAGTCACCATTCGTCCTGGAGCTCAAATGGTCTTCATGCGCCTTCGCGATACCAGCGCAGATATGAGCATTTCGATTATGTGCCACAAATCTGTTGTAGAAGCGGTGCAACCACTTCCGGCAAATGCGCGAGTGATTATGAATTCCAAAGTCTCTTGGTATGCAAAGAGCGGATCACTCTCCTTTAGCGTGAAAGAGATTCGCCAAGTAGGGGTCGGAGAATTACTTGCTCGCTTAGAGGAACTGAAAAATAAATTAGCGGAAGAAGGACTTTTTGATGAGTCCCGAAAGTCACTGCTTCCCTTCCTGCCTCGCGCCGTTGGTCTGATCTGCGGACGCAACAGTGATGCCGAAAAAGATGTCGTTGAAAATGCCAAGCGGCGTTTTCCCTCTGTCCGATTTGAAATTCGCGAAGTAGCAGTGCAAGGCGCTGCAGCAGTTGTAGAAGTGTCGGCGGCTCTCAAAGAACTTGACGCCCACCCAGATGTCGATGTCATCATCATTACTCGTGGCGGCGGATCATTCGAAGATCTCCTGCCCTTCTCCGATGAATCCTTAGTTCGACTTGCTGCGTCGTGCACTACTCCGATTGTTAGTGCAATCGGCCATGAAAAGGATGCACCACTTCTCGATCTTGTTGCTGATTGGCGCGCATCTACCCCAACCGATGCTGGCAAGCGAGTTGTGCCAGATATGAATGAAGAGCTATCAAAAATTGCCGGGCTTCGCGATCGCGCCCTGCGCACCTTGACTCAACGAATCGATTTCGAACGAAACAAAATTGCGCAATATATGGATCGCCCAAGCATGCGCGATCCACAGACCATTATTACTTTGCGCAGTGAAATCATTAATTCGCTCCGCAATCGATCACATCGAAGCGCTTCTCATCGCATTGCATTAGGTGGCGAGGAGATTGCTCAATTAGCCACCGCCCTTCGCACGCTCTCACCGCAATCGACCTTGGATCGCGGATATTCAGTTGTGCAGCGCCCGGATGGGGCAATTGTGCGCAGCGCCACAGATGTAAAGAGTGGGGATCACCTCAAGGTCCGCTTAGCCAACGGTGGTATCGCCGTTATAACGGAGTAGATTTACGCACATGGCCGAGAAGAAATCAGATGCTCTTTCATATGAAGCTGCCCGAGATCAACTAGCAGAAGTTGTTTCTACTCTCGAAAGTGGATCATCTACTCTTGAAGAATCTCTTGCTCTCTGGGAGCGCGGTGAAGCTCTGGCCAAGATCTGTCAGGAATGGCTAGATGGAGCCAAGGCAAAACTCGATGCGGCTCGTCCCTCTGAGAAGTAGATAGAAGCCCTCGATGCCTGAATATAAATACAGCGACCTGCTCCCGATTGGCGAAGATAAGACTGAATATCGTCTGCTCACAACAGAGGGCGTCTCCACATTTACGGCAGATGGCATTGAATTCCTCAAAGTAGATTCTTCTTCAATTGAAAATCTAACAGCGGAAGCTATTCACGATATCAATCACTATTTGCGGACCGAGCACCTAGAACAACTCTCCAGCATCCTTGATGACCCAGAAGCTTCGCCCAATGATCGATTCGTTGCGCTGGATCTATTGAAAAATGCGAATATCTCCGCTGGCGGAATTTTGCCGATGTGCCAAGACACAGGCACGGCTCTGATCATGGGCAAGAAGGGCCAGCACACCATCACCACAACTCGTGATGAAGAATCTATTTCGCGTGGCGTCTATGACGCTTACACAAACCTAAATCTTCGCTACTCCCAATTGGCACCAGTGACGACCTGGGATGAGAAGAACACCGGAAACAACTTGCCTGCGCAGATCGAGGTCTACTCCGATAATCAACATCCCGATGAATACAACTTCCTCTTCATCGCCAAGGGCGGCGGAAGTGCGAACAAGTCATTTCTCTATCAAGAGACAAAGGCTGTTTTAAATCCCACCTCATTTATCAATTGGCTCGATGAAAAGCTTCGCTCCCTAGGTACTGCTGCCTGCCCGCCGTATCACCTTGCAATTGTCATTGGTGGCACGAGTGCAGAGTTCACAGTAAAGACGGCAAAGCTTGCCTCTACTCATTATTTAGATTCTCTTCCTACATCTGGTGATGCCGCTACCGGACATGGCTTTCGCGATCTCGAGCTTGAAAAGCAGGTCTTAGAGCTCACTCGCACACTTGGAATTGGTGCTCAATTTGGCGGCAAATACTTCTGCCACGATGTTCGCGTTGTGCGGTTGCCTCGACATGGCGCATCACTTCCCATCGCTATTGCTGTTTCGTGCTCTGCCGATCGCCAAGCAAAGGGAAAGATCACCAAAGATGGCATTTTCCTCGAGAAGTTAGAGCAAGATCCTGCTCGCTTCTTGCCGGATACCACTACTGAACACCTCATTGAATCATCTGGCGGTGTAGTCAATATCAATCTCAATGCGCCGATGAGTGATGTTCTGACAGAGCTCAGTAAGCACCCCATCAAAACTCGCCTTAGTCTGACTGGCACTCTGGTTGTGGCGCGCGATCTTGCCCACGCAAAGATCAAGGCGCTCTTAGATGATGGCAAAGAGTTGCCGCAATATATGAAGGATTACGCGGTCTATTACGCAGGTCCCGCAA
Source organism: Actinomycetota bacterium (assembly GCA_947449535.1). Taxonomy (GTDB): domain Bacteria; phylum Actinomycetota; class Actinomycetes; order Nanopelagicales; family Nanopelagicaceae; genus AAA044-D11. Next base: position 13,259 of record CANFRP010000018.1, read on the forward strand.
AAACACCTGAGGGATATGCATCTGGCTCATTTGGTCCAACTACCGCGGGTCGAATGGATTCCTATGTCGATCAATTCCAGGCTGCTGGTGGCTCGATGGTGATGTTGGCTAAGGGCAACCGATCCAAGCAAGTTACTGATGCTTGCCAATCACATGGTGGTTTTTATCTTGGATCAATTGGCGGCCCAGCCGCTCGCCTTGCCCAAGATTGCATTAAGAAAGTCGAAGTCTTGGATTATTCCGAACTTGGCATGGAGGCAATCTGGAAGATCGAGGTTGAGGATTTCCCAGCTTTCATCGTCGTAGACGATAAGGGAAATGATTTCTTTGCCGAGACAAGCAAGCCGATAACAATTGGGAAACGCCCCAACTAATCTAAATTAACTTTGATTAACTTTAATTAACTTTGATTAATTAGTAGTAACCCTTGCGATGCTTCTTGGCGAGCGCCTTGCATGGGGTTCCATAGCGAGCCTTGATATAAGAAAGGCCCCACTTGATCTGGGTTACTGGGTTGGTGCGCCAGTCGGTACCGATAACTTCCATTTTGGTGGCAGGAAGTGCCTGAGGAATTCCATGTGCTCCAGAGCGGTAGTTATGTGCCTGGAAGTTCCAGTGGCTTTCCGAATTCCAGAGCTGGTTGAGGCATGAGACTTGGGAGTTGTTCCAGGCTGGATAGCTGGTCTCAATAATTGTCTTGGCGACAGATTTTGCGCCCATTGGGGTTTTGGCTAGAGAGACTTGGCGGGCGGCAAGAGCCACCAAAGAGATCGATGAGGCATCCACCGATGAGACTCCGTTGAAGTCGATAGTGACTGGCGGAGCATCCGGGGTATCAATGGCAGGAAGGGCTGCGATTTCAAGGTTAGGGATCGAGACCTGGGATTCAAGGTTGGTCTGCGCGAAAGTGGTATCCACGGTGCTAAGAATTGAGAGGAAAACGGCAGCGCCAAGGACGACCCGGTGGTGACGAATGGCCATATAGAACATCTGCGGTACTCCTTTCTTTGCTCGAAACTGCCTCTGGACGCCCCCTTGGGGGTGGTGCGACGGGTTACAGAGTTGCAGTCCAAGGGAGTGCCCGCAAATCTAGCCTCGCTGGCGTGTCAAAAAAGATTTATGTCACACGATTGGGAGGATGTAAAAGCGCAGGTCAGACGGAGTGATGTCCGATTTGGGTGTTATGTTCCTAGACCCAGATTTTGGACCTTTTATGAGGAAAAGTTAATTGGCTCTTCCAGCATCTCGGTCACTAGGGCGGCGATTGGCGAGCGCTCGCTGCGCGTCAGAGTGATGTGCGCAAAGAGCGGATGGCCTTTGAGAGATTCCACGACCGCCACAACACCGTCATGGCGACCTACCCGAAGGTTGTCGCGCTGAGCGATGTCGTGAGTCAGGATCACTCGCGAGTTCTGGCCGATTCGGGAGAGAACGGTGAGGAGAACTCCGCGTTCCAAGGACTGTGCCTCATCAACAATGACAAAGGAGTCGTGGAGAGAGCGACCTCGGATGTGGGTCAAAGGTAGGACTTCAATTAATCCGCGATCGATAATCTCATCGATGACTTGTTGGGAGACCAGGGCGCCTAAAGTATCGAAGACCGCCTGAGCCCACGGAGACATCTTTTCGTTTTCAGATCCCGGCAGGTAGCCAAGCTCTTGTCCACCGACGGCGTAGAGCGGGCGGAAGATGAGGACCTTCTTGTGGTGACGCTTTTCCAGGACAGCCTCGAGGCCGGCGCTAAGAGCAAGGGCGCTCTTACCGGTACCGGCGCGACCTCCCATGGAGATAATCCCGATCTCGTTATCGAGAAGTAGGTCTAGGGCAACTCTTTGTTCGGCACTTCGGCCATGCAATCCAAATGCGGATCGATCGCCACGAACGAGCAGAAGATGCTTATCCGGAGTTACCCGGGCGAGAGCGCTTCCCTTATCCGAATGGAGAACGACTCCGGCATGGCATGGGTGCTGGGTCGCTAGCTCATGTGGAATTTTGTGAGATTCATATAAGTCATCAATAACTTTGCCCGCAACTGTGGCTTCCACCATTCCGGTCCAACCGGAAGTCGCGGCAAGCTCTGCTCGATACTCCTCGGAAGTGACGCCCACAGATGAGGCTTTGACTCGAAGTGGAAGATCCTTCGTTACTAAGACAACGTTCTTCTTCTCTTTCATCATGTTGTGGGCGATAGAGAGGATTCGCGAATCATTAGAGCCATCACGCAAGAAGCCAGCAGGGAGTGATGATGAGTCAGAGTGGTTGAGCTCTACTTGAAGAGTCCCGCCCAATTCATTGAGGGAGATCGGATGGTCCAAACGACCATGGGAAATACGAAGATCATCAAGGGTGCGAAGGGCGGCCCGGGCGAAGTACCCCAATTCGGGATGATCGCGCTTTATCTCTAATTCGCCGATAACAGTGATGGGAATTATTACTTCATGTTCTGCGAATCTCGTGAGGGCTCCGGGATCTGCAAGTAAGACGCTGGTATCGAGCACATATGTCATGCGTCCAGAAATATTTGCAGAGGCTTTTGCGGGTTGATTCGCCATGTAGTCCAACTCTGTAGTTTTATCTGATGGGCTGGAAGAGGGGCTCCCACTTACTCCAATAAAGTAGAACGATTAGCGCCACTTCTAAATTCGACACGCGAACATTATTTATTAACTTTTGGTGTCGAAATTAAATCTCTTAGGCCCCAAATCGGCGATGGCGTTGGGAGTAGGCGCGAAGGGCGCGTAGGAAATCCATCCGACGAAAATCCGGCCAATACGCTTCACAGAAATAGAACTCAGAATGGGCCGATTGCCAGAGAAGAAAGCCGCCAAGGCGTAGTTCTCCCGAAGTTCGAATCACTAGATCGGGATCAGGTAGCCCCGCTGTGTAGAGATAGCGACCTATTTCATCGACCGAGACAGAGTTAGCTATCTCCTCCGCGCTCTTTCCAAGTTTTCCATGCTCGCTGATCATCGATTTTACGGCATCTGCAATTTCACTTCGGCCTCCATACCCAACTGCCACATTCACCACTACGCCCTGAATTCCTTGGGTTTTTGCTGCGACGTCAGAGAGTCGATCTTGAAGCGCTTTTGGCAATAGTTCTAATGAGCCGACGGGGCGGATCTCCCAGCGACCGGTGGCAGCAAGGGCATCAACTGTGTCCCCAATGATTTCCAGGAGGGGGGCAAGCTCATCGGCCGGGCGATGGAGATTTTGATTGGAGAGAAGCCAGAGCGTGACAACTTTTACTTGGGTCTCATCACACCAATCAAGAAGATCAATGATCTTTGAAGCGCCTATTTTATGGCCGCGGGCCGAGGAGATATCGCCGTCATGAGATGGGTTGGCCTTTGCCCAGCGACGATTGCCATCGAGAATGACGCCAATATGGTGCGGCGTCTGGTCAAAATCTAATTGTGAATAAAGGCGGCGTTCGTAGAGCGGATAGAGCAGTGATTTAAGAGCAGGTTTTACAACTCTCTTAACGAGCTCGAGCGCCATGGTTTGGGTATTAGTCGAGTGGCTTGCGATATTCAGCGATTGCGCGGCGATCAGCAATAAATGATGCGACCGGAAGGGTGCCGGCAAGGATGTAGAAAATTGTGGTGGTCAGACTTTTACGCATTTTGAGACAGTAGTGAAAAGCCGCCAAGACATAGACCGGGTAGATAAACCCGTGAACTAGTGCGATCCAGATAACTCCGGAATGCCAACTAGCGTTATCTGTGAGGTGCTTAATCGGTAGGTAAACAAACCAGAGCAAGAGTGACATGACGCCAGCTAATTTGGCCATGATGCTAAAGCGGAGCATTGCTCCACGCGTGCTACTTGTTGTACTCATGCACTGATCCTATCTTTGAGGCGACCATAAAACGGTAATACGAGAACTAATAGTGCCATTAACCACCAAATGATTACATAGCTCAGATGCTGCCAATAGAAGCCTGGCGTAGTGCTTTTTGCAGGGGGCGCAGGAACTCGGTCGGCCGTGATTGATTGGCCAAACTCGGTGCTCTCCTGGGTTGCCACGATATAACCATCAATCAGGGAAAGTCCTTGTGCATTAGCGATCAAACTTGGATCTAATCGTGTGAGTAATCCATTTGCGGGATCGGCTCGATTATCACTTTGTCGTGGATAGAGGCGTCCAGTCACGCGAATTGAATCGACAAAATCTTGCGTGTTGGTACTTTCAATACCGCGCACAACTAAGAGGCCAGTCTTATGACCCAGATTCAACAAGCGAACTTCGAGAGTCTGCAATACTTTCTTACCATCGGCGAGAATCACCTCTTGATTGGGCGCAGAATAAGTTGCGACATATCTACCGGAAGTCTTAACAATTCGATTGATGGATTGAGGTGAGAGATTTTGATTGGGAGCTGCGATCGACAAGAGTGGCACAGCAGGGAGATCGACTTTAGTGGCGTTCATTCGCTGAGTATCTTGGGCCCGGTGCAATTGCCACAATCCCAATTCCACAAAAGCTGATGCCAGAATTACCGCAATAAGTAGCGGAGCGATTTTCTTAATTGAGAAATTTTTCATCAAAGCTTATTGATTGCTCTGATCTTTGCGATCTTGCATCCGCTTGTAGCGGCGGTAAAAACTGACTAGTAGAAGGGTGACAGCCAAGGTCAGGACAATCATCGTAAGCGAGCCCGCTACTCCCACATCAACGCTTGCCTTAGCTTCCATGCCTTCATTATTCACTAATTTGATTAGAATCCTCGCTATGTCCGACTTTAGAAGCAGTGATCCTTATCTTCGTCAAAGGTATGGAATCTCTGATCGTCGTATTCCGTCATGGTTGATTTATGCGATCTTTTTTCTGCTCCTCGGCGGCGGTTGGTTGTTCTGGTCGGCTAGCCACTATTCCCATCCTGATATTCGCGCTTCGGTAATCTCCTTTGAAGCACAAGGCGAGACCACATTTCAGATTCGATATTCCATCGCTTTTAAGGATCCAACAAAATCTCACTGGTGCCGACTTGTGGCTCATGATTACCAAGCAAATGTTGTTGGGGAAATAACTGATCAAATACCCGCCGGCACAGCTTCTGGTGAGCGAACAACGCTCATTCCCACTCGTCTGGCAGCAGTTAGCGCAGCTATCGATATCTGTAAGTAGCTCTTTTGCAGGTAAAGTTCACCACCTTATGACTGACCACGAGACTCAAACTTGGCTAACCCAAGAAGCTGCCGATCGCCTCTCTGCTGAGTTGGCAGATCTGGAGGGCCCACGTCGCGCTGATGTCGTGCGCAAAATTGAAGCAGCTCGCGCTGAAGGTGACCTAAAAGAAAACGGCGGCTATCACGCAGCTAAAGAAGAGCAAGGCAAAATTGAGGGTCGTATCCGCCAACTCAAGCACATGTTGGAGCACGCGCATATCGGAACTCCCCCAGCAGGAGAATCTGGAGTAGTGGGCCAAGGAATGTTGGTCACCATTGATATGGCTGGCGATGAGATGAAATTTCTCTTGGGGTCTCGCGAAATTTCGACGAACGATGATGTCGATGTTTACAGCATCAAATCTCCGCTAGGCGCCGCAGTAATGGGCGCGAAAGTGGGCGATACCGTTAATTATGTTGCGCCAAATGGCAAAGTCTTTAAAGTAGCAATCCTCGAGGCGCAGACTTACTTCTAATAAGTAATTCTTTATTTAGAAGAGTTCTTATATTTGCGCACACTCAGTGGTGCAAAAATCGCCATCAACACAACCATATATACCAATGACATGGTGATCGGGTGTTTGCTGGGATATGAATTCGCAGTCGCGCCAAAAACATTCTTAAAACCATAAAGCTGGCGAACTGCCGCGACCATTGTCGATACCGGATTCCACTCTGCAAAATATTGAAGCGGGCGAGGCATGGAAGTCGTGGATGCGAAAGCATTGGATAAGAAGGTGAGTGGGAAAGTAAAGAGGAAAGAGACGTTTGCTACGACTCGTGCATCCTTCGAAACCAAACCTGCGAATACACCCACCCAAGAGAGTGCGTATCCGAAGAAGAGCAACATCAAGAAACCCAAGGTTATTTTGAGTGCGCCAGATGTTGGACGCCATCCAACTAAATATCCTGTTAGTCCCATGACAATGAGAACAACAATGTTGAGCAAGCCATCACCGAGTGTGCGACCCATGACTACAGCAGAGCGCGCAATGGGCAGAGATCGGAATCGATCGATCAGCCCTTTCTCCATATCTTGAGCGAGACCTTGAGCGGTAGCAGCCAAGGTAAATGTCACTGTCTGCACGAAGATGCCAGGCATCAGCAATTGAACGTATCCCCCGGGAATATTTGCTCCCAGTCCACCAAAGACATAACGGAAGAGGAGTACAAACATCACAGGCTGAATAGTGTTGAAAATCAATACTTCTGGCACGCGAGTGAGTTGAAGGAGTTGGCGCTTGGTGATGATCAAAGCATCTTGAAGTGCTCTCATTTCTTTCCCCCTCTCTTTCGCTTTTTCTCATTCGTTTCGGCGACCGCCTCTTCGGCTACGTGGCCAGTGAGCGCCATGAATACATCATCGAGCGATGGGCGCTTGAGAGCAAGATCCAGGGGATGAATTTTTGCGGTATCAAACTCGCGAATAACTTCAATGAGTGATTGGCTTCCGTTAGCAACAGGCGCAGAAATCTTGCGCAAGCCAACATCGAGCGTGCTTGCTGAATGAGTCAGGCGATTGATTATTTCTTGCGCAGATGAAATATCGGATTCGGCCACAACTAATTCAAGACGCTCGCCACCAACTTGGCTCTTTAAGGCATCTGATGTTCCACGAGCAATAACTTGTCCGCGATCGATAACTGCAATGTCATCTGCCAATTGATCTGCTTCATCAAGATATTGAGTTGTAAGTAAGAGCGTCACGCCTTCTTTTACTAGTTCTTCAATTACTCCCCACATCTCCATCCGCCCACGAGGATCTAAACCTGTTGTGGGTTCATCGAGGAAGAGAACTTTGGGACGAATAATGAGTGAAGCCGCAAGATCTAGGCGACGACGCATTCCACCAGAGAATGTTTTAATGGGGCGTCGAGCTGCATCGGTTAGTGAAAATTGTTCAAGTAGCTCGGTGGCTCGGGCGTTAGCTTGCGCGGCGCTCAAATGATAGAGGCGACCAAACATCACCAAGTTATCCCAACCGGTAAGGGTTTCATCGACAGCTGCGTATTGGCCGGAAAGTCCAATAATTTCGCGAACTGCTTTCGGGTTTTTTACGACATCAATTCCACCAACAGTTGCGTGACCAGAATCGGGCTGAAGGAGAGTTGCCAGGATGCGAACAGTTGTGGTCTTACCAGAGCCGTTAGGGCCAAGGATTCCAAGAACCGTGCCCTCCTCAACATCTAAGGAGAGGCCATCTAGGGCCTTCACTTGCCCATTCCGATAAGTCTTCTTGAGATCTTCCGCAACAATGCTCTTCATAGTCGTACTTTCTCACACTTATAAGGCCTTTTCATGGGGAGATTTAGCCACTTGCGGGAGTAATCTGTCTCCATTGTTAGTTGAAAGATCAACCACATCTGCCCGATAGAAGAACCGAAAGAAGAGGACATCTATGTCTGCCCCTAAAGCCACCCAATTAACCCATAAAGAGATCATGGTCGTGCTCTCTGGTCTGATGACCGGAATGTTGCTCGCAGCCCTTGATCAGACAATTGTTTCGACTGCGCTCAAGCGCATCGTTGAAGATTTCAATGGGCTCTCCCACTACACCTGGGTTGTCACTGCCTACCTTTTAACATCAACTGCTTCGACCCCGCTCTACGGAAAGATCTCCGATCTTTACGGTCGTCGCCCCGTCTTCCAATTCGCAATCATCACATTTCTTATTGGTTCATTTGCTGCGGGTGCCGCAACATCAATGACTCAGCTCATTGCATTCCGTGCCATCCAAGGACTCGGAGCCGGTGGTCTGATGGCGCTCACATTCGTGATTATTGGCGACATTGTTTCCCCGCGTGAACGTGGTCGTTACCAAGGTTATTTCGGTGCAGTCTGGGGACTCTCATCTGTAGCCGGTCCGCTGCTCGGTGGATTTTTCTCTGATCACACCCACCTACTCGGGGTTGCCGGATGGCGTTGGATTTTCTACATCAACCTTCCATTTGGTATCGCGGCACTTGTTATTACATCTGCATCGCTTCATATTCCAAAAGTTGTACGCCAACATAAAATCGATTATCTCGGCGCTGGACTTCTCGTTACCGGTGTTTCAGCACTCTTGATGACAATTTCTGTTTATGGTCCAGAGCGCGCACCACGTGATGCCATGGGTAATATCAAAGCTGGCGTTAACGCCTCCGATTACGGCTGGACTAGCCCACATACTCTGATGTGGGGCGCTGCTGCAATTATCTTAATTGCGCTATTCCTCATTCAAGAGACTCGAGCAACAGAGCCAATTTTGCCGCTTACCCTCTTTAAGAATCACACCGTCTCACTCACATCAGTTCTTGCATTTGTAATTGGTGCTGGCATGTTCGGTGCAATCGTTATGTTGCCGCTTTACCTCCAGGTAGTTAAAGGCAACTCAGCAACAATTGCTGGCCTCAAGCTCATTCCATTTATGCTGGGAATCGTCTCGATGTCGATCTTCTCCGGCAAGATGATCTCCAAGCACGGTCACTACAAGCGCTATCCGATCATCGGGTTGACATTAATGTCCGGCGGAATTTTCGCGCTTTCCACATTGACCGAGACCACACCGTTCTGGCAGCTATCAATCTATGCAATCGCTATTGGCGCTGGCCTTGGCTTCTCGATGCAGACCATCGTTATCGCCCTGCAGAATGCGGTGGAATTCAAAGATATGGGAGTGGCAACATCTGCCAATACCTTCTTCCGCTCTATCGGTGGAACGATCGGTATTGCCATCTTTGGAACCATCTATGCCAATCGCCTTGGCCATTACATGCAGAACACGATTGGTTCATACTTCACAAATAATCCCAGTGCTGCACTTGATAAGAAACTAGCCTTCAATTTAGGTCAGATTCAAAACAACACCAGCGCTATTACAAAGTTACCGGCAGAGCTACAAACTGGAGTACTTCACTCATTTGTACAGTCATTCCATATTGTCTTTCTCTCCGCCGCTCCGATCACTGTGATTGGACTATTCATTGCAATGTTCTTGCGCGAGGCACCTCTTCGCACCGGGGCTGAGCATCACGCTGCGAAAGAGGAAGCAGCTGGCGAAGCAATCGCTTAAAGCGATTCTCTATAGTGGTAAATAAGACTAAGAAAGCGCCACTGCCGAAAGAGGTTTATATCCTCTCGGTAGTGGCCTTCTTTGTTGCAATTGGTTATGGCCTGATAGTTCCAGCGATTCCACTCTTTGCCGAAAGTTTTGGAGTAGGAAATACTGCGGTTGGATTTATTGTTTCTAGCTTTGCATTTGCTCGTTTTGGTTCAGGACTCATCTCTGGAAAATTAGTAGATCGATTTGGCGAGCGCCAGGTTCTCGGTATTGGCCTCTTAATGGTCGCACTTTCATCCCTCGCAAGTGGCCTGGCAACTTCCTACTGGCATTTACTTCTCTTCCGCGCCGCCGGCGGACTCGGATCTTCAATGTTCTCAGTCTCGGCAAATGCACTGCTTATGAGGTCAGTACATAACGATCATCGTGGCCGGGCACAATCCACTTACAACGGTGGCTTTCTGATTGGCGGAATGGCAGGCCCCGCTTTCGGTGGAGCGCTCAGCGCAATTTCTTTACGAATTCCCTTCTTCGTTTATTCGGTAACTCTACTTTTTGCCAGCACAACCGCCTTTGTCTTCCTCAATGAATCACGCCTCGGAAAATCAATTAAGAATGAACAGGATCCGGCAGATCGAATCTTGCTGCGAGAGGCGATTAAATTGCGCCCTTATCGCGCCGCGCTTGCTATTGCATTTCTTTCAAACTGGGTGCTCTTTGGTTTACGTAATTCCATCCTGCCGCTCTTCGTACAAAATGAATTGAAATCAACAACCGCTGTAGTGGGATATGGATTTACGATTTCAGCTATCACTCAGGCCGCTTTCCTGCTTTATTCCGGCAAGCTCTCTGATCTACGCGGCCGCAAATTTGTATTGAAAATTGGCTCCACGCTTCTCATCTCGGCGGTCTTCACCTTAATTCTTGCTAGCGCTCCGTGGTATTACTTCCTTGCTATGGCGCTCTTTGGAATAGGTGGCGCCTTCATCGGTACCGGCCACGCAAATGTCATTGGAGATATTTTTGGTGGACGGGGCGGTCAAGTAATCGCGGTCTGGCAGATGGCGGGAGATGCGGGCATGATCATCGGCCCCATTGTTTTGGGCGTATTAGCCGATGTGCAATCGTTTCGAGCGGCTTACATCGTGTCAGCAGTTGTCTTTACTTATGCAATCTATCTGGCATTTACAATGCCAGAGACAAAGGATTTAACTAAGAATTAATCACGACGAAGGATAGAGATCAAACGCAAGATCTCCATGTAAAGCCAGACCACAGTGACCATTAGGCCAAAACCTGCCCGCCAAGATTCTTCTTGTGGTGCGCCGTTCTTGATCATTTGCGAGACCATGTCAAAATCGAGAATCAAGAAGAAGCTTGCGAATGCAACGCCACCCAGTGCGAGAAGTAGTCCTAGACCAGAGACTCCATAGAACCCATAACCGCCACCGACGCCAGCAAATGCGGCGAACATTGAGATCAGGCCGAGAATCATGTAACCAACAAGTGCGCCCATCATTGCGCGCTGGAACTTAGGAGTTACTTGCACTTTCTTTGATGTGTAAGCAATTAATACACCTGCAAACGCCGCAATTGTTCCGAGCACTGCTTGTGAAACGATTCCTGGATATTGAGTTTCATACATATGGCTAAGTACGCCAAGTACCAAGCCTTCGAAAGCTGCATAACCTATGGCAGCAATGGGGCGAACTTTCTTGCTAAATGAATTAACCATGGCAAGAACGAGGCCACCAATTGCTCCGATAAAGAGAGCGGGAGCTCCAAGATTCTGCGACCAGGCGTAGCCGCCAACAGCGACTAGTACAACAAAAAGGATTGACGTGCGAATGACGACATCATCGATGGTCATGCGTCCGGTATGAAGTGAGGATGCGGCAGGAGCGGCGTATGACTCTTCGAGTTGATCGACAGTGCGATCCAATGTACCTGGCTTGATCGCTGCATATCCACGACCGAAAACTGGGTTTGAACTCTTCATTTCTCTCCTTGAATTAGCGGAACCTTCAGGAGGTAAACAGTATCGGGGTCGGGGATATTCCTAAGACCTGGGTGGGGTTTAACGCGAGTTGCTCCGCTTATCTACAAAGACCCGGAGCGAAGTGGTGCTCGTTCCTGTTATCCCCGCTGCTGTAGGTGTGGCCACTGCATAAATCGTATTTACCCCCACAAGGGAGGGTTTCCAGGAACATGTCGCCGTAAAGGAGCTACCCGAACCAGTAGCCAACCTATTTATGCATCCAGGAATTCTCTTGCCCTGCCAATAGAAAGTGACTTTAGAAGCGACGGTGACACTCGTTGAAACCGTGACTGCTGTTCGATAAGTAGCAGCCGTGGCATTGCCAGGAAGTCCAAATGAGTTGATCGAACTTGATTCAACGACATCTGTCACTGTGACTGTCACAGTTTCATATCCTGCATTGCCGCTACCGTCGACTCCGCGCAATACAACGATATAGGTGTTGTTCGCACCTACATCCGTAGGCACCTCAAAGTTCGGGGCGGTAAGAAATGAGAGCGCAGTTGAAGAGTCCGTCAATTTACTAATGCTGAACTTGCTTTGATCTTCACCGCCATAAAGTGTGATTGTGGCTGATTCACTTGCGACTACATTTCCAACAAATGTCGTGTTCTCCGGAACGCTAAATGTGTCAGAAGACGGAAATGAAGGTGGGGTTGTGTCCAGATCTTCTTGGAGAAAAAATGACCCGCCAATATTTGAGCCCACACTATCGGTGCCAGGCCCGCCATAGAAATGTGATGCTTCATCCAAAATCGAGACATAGTCATTTCCATGTCCGCCATAGAAGGTGGAGAACCACATATGCGTTGTTACTGAATCATTGCCAGCGCCGCCAAAGAAGAAGTCTTGGGTGGAGGAGTTTGAATCCATCACCGGGACAGTGTTGTCATTGCCATTCCCGCAGAAAAGATCCTGGGCATTTCCATTTGCTCCTGAACTGCCAGTGATTTCACCAGAACCAGATGCGATCCAGACCGTAATAGTTCCATTAGTGATTGCAGTTTCAAGCCCAGCAGCGTTGGCAAATCCCATGATGGTGGCGATGGTGTCTCGCGTGTATAGCGGATCATTGATGTTGTTCGCGCAACTCGTCAGGAGCGCAGCCCCATCTATGGCTAAGGCGAGAGGGGCAGAAAAAAAGAGGAGAAAGAAAGTAGCAAGGATTGAGAGAACGTTTACTCGAACAAGACGTTTCATGGTCAACCCTTCCTTGCTAAGAAAAGATGGTGCCCCCGGTCGGACTCGAACCGACACTGGAAGGATTTTAAGTCCTCTGTCTCTGCCATTGGACTACGGGGGCCAACTGGTTGAGGAGTCTACTAGTGGTCAAACTAGGCCCGAAATCGATCTAAGAGGTTAGTTAACCCGGCTCTTCGCTAATTCACTCAAAGCAGATACCAAAGTTGCAATCAAGATGACAATTGCCACAATTCCAGCAAAAACAATAATTCCAGTATTTTCACTTCGCAGGGCTAGGAAAAATGCGATCGAAACAAAAACGGATATCACCGGGGCTAAGACAAAGGTAATTGCCAAAGACCTCACTGCATGCGTCGTTCTGTTCTGGGCAGCAATCAACTCTGAATTGCTTCGATCTGAATTTGTTGATGGAGGCATATAAGAAGTTGCAGCAGGGGCTTGCGTCACATTGTTTATTGGGGCTTGTGTTCGAGCTTGTGCCGGTTGGTTTAACCGAACATTGATGACTCCACATGATGGACAATTTGCCAATTTATCTACCCGAAATGGTTTTCCACATTCAAGGCAAGCGACAGGTGAAATCATTTTTCTCCCTATTCGTATCGGTAACCGCAGAAGCGGCACTTGATTGCATCGTGCTGAATTACTTCAGCACACTCAGGACATTTCTTCAGGTTTGCATTGATGACATTTTCTGGCCGTAAGGACTCTTGGTTTAATTGGTAGTTGTTACTAAATTCATTAACGTGGGATGAATTCATTGAACGTTTCACATTTGTGATAGCGAGGATTGTGAGTACAAATACTAATACTAATAAGGCTAAAGTTGGAAAACCTGGAAGTGAATCAGGAAATACAAATCCAGCGAACTCGAAGTATTTAAAAATTTGGTTCGTAATTTGAATCTTAAGCGACAAGAAATCGAAAACTCCAGAGGCGAGAGTTAATACTCCAGCAATTATCCAGAACAATGGAGCTGCGATTGCTGTAATTAGCGCAGGTTTCAATTTCTTAGTCCAGATGAATATAGATACGGCGACTGAGAGCAGCGCTGATCCTAGATAGATCAGAACTCCCAAATAATATTCAACAGCATGATATTCAAAACTAATACCATCATTAAGCCAAAACCGAATCATCCCTTGAGCCTCGCGAGCTCGCCAATAGATACTAAATCCGAAGGCAAGAATTGATAACCCAGCTGCAGCGTGCGCTATTGGCTTTAACTTCACAGGAAAAGTCTCCTCTTTTTTTCAAAACTTATTAGGTGCAACGCGGTCAGACTTTTCAGACTACTTCTCTCCCCGCAGGGCCCGCTCCAACTGAGAGCCGTGCTCCCGTGGATGGCGGGTATAAGTTTCAATCCAGCGAGCCAAGCTGTATTCGCCAGCCTCGCTGTGAACTCCAAATCGCGTCAAATCTGATTCGGAAATACGTAGCAACAATGAATGAGAAGCTGCGCGAACTGCAAAGAGAACAGCGAGCGGAATTTCGATTGCTAATTCGTTATAGCCGAGCACTGAATTATTCGCCCAAGCGGATTCGTCATATCCCTGAATAATTGATCCTTCGGGTTCAGCAATTAATCGACGAAGTCGCGCATAGGACTGTGCTTCGCTGTCGGCCATGTGATGAATTACTTGGCGAGCCGACCATTCACCAGGGTACTTAATATCTACTGTCTCACTGTTGACCCCAGATAGTAGAGATTGAAAGTAATCCGTACTGGCTTGGTATTGATCTGCAATATCTTTTATTGAACTCATGGCTAAATTCTATGGGAGCTTTTGGATTTAGACAGCACCGCGGGCTTTGCTGACGAAACGCCATGCAATAGTCCAGAGGAAGAAGGAGACAGCAATCATGACTACTACAAAGGGGCCTTTTGAATAAATAGGGGCATTCAAAGCATCCACCAATTCATAGTTAAAATCGTTTACGCATATGAATGCATTTGTAAAGGAAAAGACTTGGTCTGAATTAAATGCGACTTGTGAGCAGTAAGACTTGGAAAGCGCTCCATACCCGTAAGAGCCAGTCCAAAAGCCGAGTAGGGCAAAGGCTGCGGCCACAAAGTAGAAATATGGTTTGCGAACTAAATCAGCGTGCTGCAATTGTTGCGGTTGCGGAGCATAAACAGGCTGCTGTTGCACGGGTTGGGTGTACACGGGTTGTTGATACACGGGTTGGCTGGCAGTCGCAGCATTTGCTCTGATTATCTTGCTTCCGCATGACGGACAAAAGACTGCGATGTCGGGAACTTGCGTTCCGCAATTGACGCAAAAGACGCGAGCGGGTGCTTGATCCGTAAAAGAGGTGGAGCCGCAATCTGGACATTTCTCTGCATAGAGATTTAGTTCAGAATTGCATTTAAAACACCATTTATTTTCCATGAGAGATCATGCTCCCGGAACATTCGACTTCTCGAGTTCAGACCAGCCCGCTTGGCTAGACCACACAACACCAACTAACCAAATTACTACGGCAAGAAATATCAATCCACTGTTAGGTGAGTCTTGACTGCTTGCGATACCAAAGATAAATCCTGCAAGGGTTGTCGCGGAAAGTTGAATAAAGAGGAATCGCACGAAGGCACGAACAGCGTGTGTTGTTCGATTGGATGCTCGAATATTTTCACGAATAAGAGCATTTAATTCATCTTCTTTACTTATTTGTGTATTCAAAACACCAGCCTCTTTTGCTGTTGATTTATTTGACCTTGAGGAGCTATTCGATGGTGCTAGTGGAGGTGAATAAATTTCACTTCTACTGACCAGCCCGTACCCTTGTGAGGCGTCCACATCCATGGTTGCCGGATCTTGATGAACGAAAGAACTAGATCCACATTCGCCACAAAATTGGTCGTGAGCATTCAATTTTGTGTTGCATTTAAAGCACCA
>CANFRP010000019.1 GCA_947449535.1 Actinomycetota bacterium
GGGTCGCTTCTTGAGGTCACTATTGGTAAATACCGCACCCCTGCCGGCCGAGTTATCGATGGCCAAGGAATTAATCCTGATCTCTTGGTCCCGGAAAATATTGAATTAACTAAAGCGCTACAGGTACTTAGCGGCCTTGCCACGCTTGATACAGGATCAAACGCATCTAATAAGTAAGTATCCTTATCCTCCTAAGACTGTTGCTTGATACCCAACATTTACGAGAAGGAGGTGGTCACGATGGTCAAAGAGCTAGGCAAAAAGATAATTGCCCAGAATAAGAAGGCGCGTCATGACTACTCCATCGAGGAAGTCTTTGAATGCGGAATTGTCCTATCTGGCACAGAAGTGAAATCACTTCGTGCAGGTCGCGCCTCCTTGGTAGATGGCTACGCCATGATCAATGATGGCGAAGTCTGGTTAAGTGGTGTCCATATTCCGGAATACACAGAAGGAACGTGGAATAACCACACCCCACGTCGCGAGCGGAAACTCTTGATGCATCGCAAAGAGATCAACAAGCTCCATGCCATTGTGAAAATGGGCGGTCTTACACTCGTGCCACTTTCTTTGTATTTCAAAGATGGTAAAGCGAAGGTGGAAATTGCTTTGGCTAAAGGAAAGAAAACTCACGATAAACGCGCCGCTCTGATGGAACAGCAATCCACTCGAGAGATGAGCCGTGAGCTTTCGCGCCGAAATTCAGGCAAGGATTAGCAGTAACTATCTTCCTGCCTTAGACTTAGCGATCCCGCCGGAGAAATCCCAAGGGAAAAACTAAATAGGGAAGACGCTTTATAAATTCTCATCTTTGCTTTTCACTTTAATTGTGCTCGCCCCTACGGCTTGAACGATTAAGTAGTGAAAGAAAAATCATGGGGGTGAACGGTCTCGACTTTAGATGTTGGGTCAGGTGAAGCGGGCCGAGGAAGCCTGGATGATCTCGTTAACCAAAAACCATGGCAAAAAATCAAGCGCCAGTACAACTGCCGCTGATTTCGCAATCGCTGCATAAGCGATTCCCGAAATCCGTTAGCCCAAGTGTGCCTTCGACTTGGAACCTAGCGTCGCTAGAGGGCTTACCTGCTTAGGGTGTTATAGACCTATTTAGGAACATCAATCTGTAACTGAGTTTGTTGGCTACTTGTGTTCGAGAGAGTCAGAACTGAGAAAACGCTTATGAACACTACGCCCGTAGAAGCCCTAATTCAGTACTGAAGGACCCGGGTTCGATTCCCGGCACCTCCACAACGAGCGAGAGAGTGAAATGTTTACATTTCTACTGTCGAGTGAGGAGTGGAAGGTTGAACGCTTCAGCGTGAAACCTCCACTTAACGCTTCTTACTCTTCCATTCATTGCGGATATGCAAGATTGCATAAAAGCTACAGAAGGCACCGAAGAAAGCAATCATTTTAATAATTAGTGTCACTTTGGTGAAGATGATCGCAGCGGCCATGCATAGAGAAAAAACAGAAAGAAGGAAAACTAAAAGGTCTCTAATTTTCTTTGCAAATTTGCCCTGCGGCTTGGTGCGCAAAATCATTAAGGCGATTGGGCCGCCGAAAAGGGCGAAGACGAGAATCACTGAGACGAGGATGGCAAGTGATTTCATGGCTTAAGGATATGGTTTTTCATTTCGAAATACATTGCAAAATAGTCGATTTCGGAATGCGCTATTAGGCAACTTCATCAATCGGCCGCGACGGGACGAAAAACTTCTTATTTTCAGGAGAAGTCCACTCGCAAGATCCATCTGGAAAGCTTTCCAATTTCCACCCATCATGAGTTTTTAACCGATGGTGCCTTCTGCACAGCAATCCTAAATTTTGGGCCGATGTTTCACCATTCTCCTCCCAAGGTTTTGCGTGATCTATATCTGTTCGATGAGCAGGTTGACTACATCCAGGGAATCGGCATATCCGATCTCGGGCAATTAAAAAGTCAACTAGATGCTGGGGAGGCAGGTAACTATCCCTGCCGAAATCTAGAAGATTGCCGGTAATTGGATCAGTTATAAAACGTTTCCATTTTCCATCGGCAGCAAGTTTTCGTCCAATTGAAGCAGGAATGGCTCCATAACCCCAAAGCTGTGCAGGATTTTCTGCAAGTCCCATGAGGGTCGGAAGATCCATCGTGACATTCAAAGTTACTGGGCGCCGATGTTCAGGCAGAGTTTCCTCATTTGACGAAAGGTATGCCGTCGCTATCTTGACGAGTGCATCGGCTCGCAAATTATCCATTTCGATACCAATGGTTGAATCGGGTAGTTCGTTCAATATTCCTGAATCTGAATTTGCTAGAGGAACTTTGTTAAGGCTGGGTTGTGCTGGTGCAGATGACTTCTTTCGAAGTGCATCTACAGCTTCGCGAATAATTTGTCTTTCTTTGCGGGCAAGACGGTTAATGGCCAACATCACTGTCTGGGCATCCTGGGCGGGGAGAAATGCAATAAGTCGAGCCATCCCATCACTTTCAGGCGAAAGGTAAACGCTTCGCTCATTAGTTGCGAATTGGACTTTCTCCTCGAAGCTCTGGGGGGACATCTTTGCAACCAGCCCTCGAATTTTCTTGGTGACCTGAGAGGGCGTATGGAATTCGGCAAACCCTAGGGCCTTGATTTCAAGCTCTTTAATTTGTTCGATATTCAGCCCAGCCTTAATCGCGTCGGCACCCTCGCGGGCTATGACATTCGCGTGCGCACTCGAAATCTCACCAGCAGCAAGTGCCGCGCAAGTATGAGGGAGTTCTTGAGTCAACGTACGCGCCACATCAATTCGAGATTGAGCTGTCATGGGGGCAAGCCGTAGAACTGTAGATATATCTTCCCGTTCTGACTCATCTACTCCCAAGAAAATATCGGGAGAGTGCGAACCTTCTTCGCCAGCAACGGCGATGATCGCCCGCTGCATCAACGCCTGCAACCAACCGGACTGCTTTTCTAAGGCAGATAAATAATCTAATCGCCCATTCGGCGTTAATAATTCAGGAGCAATCTTTATTAGCTCAGAAAGCGGCACTATTCCAGGATTCTTAGAGAGAATTTCAGTTACGCGCTCTTCATCCGAGGTGACCCGCTCCAGGCTTTCTCTAAATTGTTGAGCCGCTACGTTAGTCACATCAATGGGGAGTGTCTGGCGCATCTCACTCTTGCTAAAACGTCCACTAAATCGCGCGGGAGCCGGGATATTCGAGAATTCGGAAATTGGATATGGCTGAGATGCAGAAAGCGCAGCTAATCTCCCAATCTCTTTCTCGATTTTTGTCATGACCGCATAGTTGCAGAAAGCTCTGACAATACTTTCTCAATTTCATGTAATTCAATATTTGTGTGGATAAGTTTAAGAGACATACAATTCCCCAATGGCCACACCCGGAGATGAAGAGCAATATTCACGCGCGCTCGACCTCATCAAGCAGGCATCCGAGGTAATTGCCGAGATTCAATCGCAGGAGGAGATCAGAAACTCCAAACTCGTAGCCATGCTCACCAATTCATTGCGATACACATTTCAGGATCTCGCCGCCGTCATTCGCGGCCTTAGTCCTAAATTGAAGGGCGATCACACCGATATCAATTGGGGCGCTTTTGAAATGACTTCGACCATGAATCTTTGGAAGAGCCCCAAGTTAAACGCGGCTTTGTTGATCGAAACTTTTGATCCAACTCTTATTGCAGTCCAGAAGCTTTTATTGTCAGAGCTACTTTCGAGTTCGCTAGGCGATATTTTTAGCTAATTGCTACGGCTTAATAATCGTCACACCTGCGCTCTTGGATGTCGCCAACCCCTGCAACGCAATCAACCCCGCCTCTAAATCAATCACATGTTCCACCAATAAATCTGGCTTCAACTTGCCAGATGCAATCATCGCCAGCATCTCCGGATAGTCGACAGCAGCCATCCCGTGACTTCCCAATAAATCCAACTCATATGCAATCGCACGGCCCATTGGCAGTGGAGTCTGACCGGATGGCGATGGCAACAATCCCAATTGAAGATGGCGCCCCAATCGCCGTAACGATTTAATTGAAGCAGTCGCAGTCATCTCCGAGCCGAGCGCATCTACAGCAACATCGACGCCATTTCGCGTGCCCGTGACCATTGCGATAGCGGCAACTAAATCAGTGCCCATCTCAGATGCCTTACCTTCGGAGTTTGTGACAACGATTTTTTTCGCAGATTCTGTCATCGCGGGAATCGAAGATATGTTGCTTTGCGTAGAATTTGATGAGAGATGGTTGCCCTTTGAGTTTCCACTATTCACCGTGAAATCCGCACCAATCTCACGTGCCTTTTCCAATGCAGCATCATTAATATCTACCGCAATTACTTTCGCACCAAGTGCTTTAGCAATCATCACCGCAGACAATCCAACTCCGCCGCATCCAAACACTGCAACCCATTCGCCAGGTTGCACCTTAGCCCGCGAAGTTAATCCACGGAATGATGTTGCAAAGCGGCACCCAAGTCCCGCAGCTGTTTCAAAAGAGATCGCATCCGGAAGCGCAATCAAATTAAAGTCAGCGCTCTTGATCTCGACATATTCGGCAAATGATCCCCAATGTGTAAAGCCCGGTTGAGTCTGGGTGGGGCAGACTTGCGCGTTTCCGCTCTTGCAGAATTCGCATCGCCCGCATCCATTAACGAATGGAACTGTGACGCGATCACCGACTGCAAATGATCTGACGCCTTCGCCAATGGCGCTGATTACTCCAGCTAATTCATGGCCCGGCACATGCGGCAAAACGATGTCCGTGTCATGGCCAACCCAGGCATGCCAATCACTTCGACAGAGACCGGTGGCTTCCACCTTGATCGTGACGGCGCCTTTATCTGGTGTCGGAATCGGAAATTCAACGATCGTGAGAGGGCCATTGAATTCTTCGAAGTAAATTGCGCGCATGGAGAGAGCCTAATCGTTAGCGATTTCTGCGACCCACTGGTAGCCCTTACACTTTGGACATGTCCAAAGTTCTTGCATCCCTCCCTGTCGGCGAACGCGTCGGAATCGCATTTTCCGGTGGCCTCGATACATCGGTAGCAGTGGCGTGGATGCGCAACAACGGCGCAATCCCTTTTACCTATACCGCTGACCTCGGCCAATACGACGAGCCAGATATCGATTCAGTTCCAGGTCGCGCGAAGGAATACGGCGCAGAGAATTCACGTCTCGTGGATTGCAAGGCAGCTTTAGTAGAAGAGGGTTTCGCAGCAATTGCCTGCGGTGCATTCCATATCCGTGCTGGCGGCAAGCAATATTTCAACACCACTCCACTTGGTCGCGCAGTTACCGGCACCATGCTTGTGCGCGCAATGATGGATGATGGCGTCTCCATTTGGGGCGATGGCTCTACCTATAAGGGCAATGACATCGAGCGTTTCTATCGCTACGGCCTACTCGCAAACCCTGCGCTTCGTATTTATAAGCCTTGGCTCGATACTCAATTTGTGACTGAGCTCGGTGGCCGCAAAGAGATGTCGGAATACTTAGTCGCCCACAAACTTCCATATCGCGATAGCACCGAGAAGGCATATTCCACTGATGCCAACATTCTGGGCGCAACTCACGAAGCAAAGAGCTTGGAATTCCTCGATACCTCTGTCGAACTAGTTCAACCAATCATGGGCGTTCGCTTCTGGGATGAGAGCGTTGCGATCAAGACCGAAGATGTGAAGATTGAATTTAAGCAAGGTCGTCCAGTCGCCATTAACGGCAAGGCGCTTGACGCGCTTGCTTTGATGAATGAAGCCAACCTCATTGGCGGTCGCCACGGACTTGGAATGGCAGATCAGATTGAGAATCGCATCATTGAAGCGAAATCTCGTGGAATTTATGAAGCACCAGGAATGGCGCTGCTCTTTATCGCCTACGAGCGATTGATCTCGGCAATCCACAACGAAGACACCATTGCCAATTACCACGCAGAAGGTCGTCGCCTTGGACGCTTGCTCTATGAAGGTCGTTGGTTAGATCCGCAATCACTCATGCTTCGTGAATCATTGATGCGTTGGGTTGCATCTGCTGTGACTGGCGAAGTCACCATTCGTCTGCGTCGCGGTGATGATTATTCGATTATTAACACCACTGGTCCGGCGCTTTCCTATAGCCCTGAGAAGCTATCGATGGAGCGCACCGAAGATGCCGCATTTGGTCCAGCCGATCGCATTGGTCAATTAACAATGCGCAACCTCGATATTGCCGATACCCGCGCAAAGCTTGAGATGTATGCAGATCAAGGCCAATTAGGCGATGGTCAGTTCACTTTGATCAAAGAAATTGAAGGCAAGAAGTAAATTACTTCTGCCTAGTGCTGCTTATCTGAGCAGAAACAAAGGGAGTACGTCATGGCTGTAAATCAGGTCGAAACTCACATTAATGTTCAGGTGACAGATCGCAATCGCGCCACAGTTTTCTTCCGCGGAATCTTGGTCTTTCCGATGGTTATTTTCTTGGCTTCACTTAGTTCAGCTACTCATATTGGAATGTATGCATCTGGAATTGTTATGGTTCCAGTCCTTTTGACCCTGCTTTTCCGCGGTAAATATCCTTCATATATCCTCACTTTCAACCACGCGATCATCGAGCTCAATACTCGCGTGACTGCTTACGCTCTCTTCTTAGTCGATGACTACCCATCGATCGAGCGCAACCAAAATATCGCCGTGATGTTCCCCGATGTCGAGCACGGTCGCAAGTTATCTCGTGGGCTTCCACTGGTGAAGTGGTTATTCGCAATTCCGCTCTATATCGTCGGTGCTTTCTATACTGTGATTGCAGTTCTACTCACTATTTTCGCTTGGTTACATACATCAGTGACCGGCACTTATCCAGGGACTGCGCTTAACTGGGTTGTGGGCACCGTGGGTTACTGGAACCGGGTGGCTGGTTACACCGCACTTCTCGTCACTGATGATTACCCATCATTTTCTTTATCTGGAAAATAAGAACTAGTTAATTCCCCGATAACACTTCTCTTAATTGATTGAGGTGGCCTTCCAGGTGTCCAGCGGCAACTTCCAAAACTTGGGAAAGCCTTAGTTCACCTTTCTGGGGATGCACTCCAGCGCGCGCCCATTGTTCATCTGAAATATTTCCGAGCACATCTTCAACCATCGCATGCAATCCGGTAAATACCTCGAGTGATGCTCCAACTTTGCGCTCGGCGTAATGCAAGACTTCAGGGTAAGCATCCTCATCAAAGAGGGCTAAAGCTGGTTTGGTCTCAGCCAAAATATGTAGGTAGCGCGTAGCAAAATGAGCTTCGGCATCGGCCATATGGTGAATCACAAATGCAGCGGACCATTCGCCCGGGGCGGGGGATTTCGCAAGTTGGCTAGCGGAGGCGGAATTGGCGGTAGCGAGAAAATCTTTACCGGCTTTTGCGTAACGAGTAAGAATATCTTTGGACATGTGGGCAATCATAGGCCCCTTAATTCAGGGCGAATAGTAGTAATCTCCATGCATCGAGGGCTCTTATCCGAGCCAGCAGAAATATCCCGCCCGAATACAAGGAGAAAAAGATGGCTAACAAAGAGCAGAAGTCCAATGCCAACACCAAGAAGGAACCAAAGCTAAATCTCAAGGAGAAGCGCTTGGCCAAGCAAGAGAAGGCCGCCAACAAAAAGAAGGATTAATTAATGTCGCAATCATTTAGATGGGGAATTCTCAGCACCGGCGGTATCGCTAAGAAGTTTGTCCGCGATCTCTCATATCTTGCCGATCACGAAGTGGTCGCCGTGGGTTCTCGTAGCCAAGCTAGCGCCGATGCATTTGCAGATTACTTTGCGATCCCCAATCGCCATGCCTCGTATCAAGATCTCGTTAATGATCCAGAGGTAGATGGCATCTATGTTGCAACTCATCACCCGATGCATCGTCGCGATGCCGAACTTGCCATGAACGCGGGCAAAGCTGTTTTATGCGAGAAGCCATTTGCTATGAATTACGCAGATTCACTTGCAATGGTGGAGTGCGCCAAGAAGAACAATGTTTTATTAATGGAAGCGATGTGGACCAGATTCTTGCCACATATCTTGCGCATCAGAGAGATCATCGCATCTGGCGTATTAGGCGAGATCATCAGCGTTCGCGCAGATCATGGTCGCTATTTCCCATTAGATGCAGAGTTCCGTCTCTTCAAGCCAGAACTTGGCGGGGGAGCGCTCTTTGATCTCGGAATCTATCCCGTCTCATTTGCCCATATGGTTTTGGGTGCGCCAAAAACAATTACCGCTAAAGCTCGTAAAGCTTTCACTGGCGTAGATGGCCAGACCTCGATCATCATGGAATACGAATCTGGTGCTCACGCCCTCCTCAGCACATCCAATATGGGTGCGACTCCCAATCGCGCGGTGATTGCTGGAACCAAAGCCCGGATCGAAATTGATCGCACTTTTTATGCGCCATCAACATTTAAAGTCATCGATTGCAATGACATGGTTATTGATGGTTGGGATAAAGATTACGACGGCCTGGGGCTTCGCGAAGAGGCCGCTGAATTCGCACGGGCATTTCATGCTGGTGAGAAGGAATCTCCCAAGATGACTCATGCCGATACTTTGTCTGTCATGAAATCAATTAATGAGATCGCTGATCAAATCGGTTTGGTTTATCCCGAATTTATTATGTAGTGGTCGGATTAATTAACTAAGAAGTTGCAACCCAAATTGCGTCGGAGTAAACGGTCGTTCCGTTGTAATTGACGGACAAGCGACCGATTGTCGTTCCAGCGCTGAATCCCGAGACTGCACTTAGGGTAGCCACGAGTGAAGTAGTTGTGGACAATCCCGCATTTACTACGAGTGTGTAGCTGCGGCCCGCTCTCACGACATTGCTACTTGGCACAGCCCCAAATCCGGTGCCCGAGATTGTGACAGTAGTGCGGTCGGTTGGCGAAATAGTAAAGCCGGTGATGCTCAGGGCAAGGGATGAAATGAAATCAAGCGGCGAACCACCCGAAAGTCCAATTATTGCGCCACCACCAGGAGTCTGATTGTCGCGACTGTTGGTGTAGGAGATGAAGTACAGGATTACGGATGAAGCAACGGCGCTGTCATAGTTGGCCGAAGATGCAATCGAAGCGTTCAAAGTACAAGTGGCAGCCGCACCATTTGTGGTGGTTACCGTAAATGAATCTAAAGCGCTTATTGCACAATTTGCGCCGGAAACAGTGAGAGTTTCTGTTGCTGATTCAAGCACTCCACTAAATCCAATTTTTTGAGAAGCGCCGGCTTGAGCGTAAATAAAGTTGGAAGGCTTGCCCCCTGCAGTAGTGCTATCAGTGGCAATAATGGCGAAGTTCGGTCGTTTGCCCTTAGTGACCACCAATTTTCCATTGACATATGTGACCGAGAGGTAATTTGAAACTGTCGAGGTGAAGTCTCCGGAGTTGTATGTCGTTGTTCCGTTTGTAATGGTGTCGATCTTAGGATAAATCGTATAGGTATCTGAGAGATTAGGAGTCGTTGAGTAAGTCCCTTTAATTCCGTAATACTTAAAGGATGGCGTGATCGTATCGCCGGCAACCAGGCCAGTTGTCGAATAAATTTGGGTATAGGTAGAGGTATCAAAGCCCGCGGCTTTCACTGTCGTAGTGTCCACGGTTAAAACAATCCCCGGCGCCTTCTTTACAACAACGACAAAACTCTTATAAGCAGAGGCTGTAGCTGAATCAGTGACGAAAATTGTTGAGTAATAGGCGCCCGCCGGAGTCGTGGTGTCGACTCGAACGGTGAATCTATCTGCGACCGAAGTGTCGTAGGTGATCGTTGAGGGAGCGGAGATATTTCCAAAAGTATTTCCGACAATTTTTCCAACGTATGGACGGTTATTTTTTGAGCCCACCCACCACAGTGAGTTGCTTGAATCTTCTGCGATGAAGTTGTCATACATATTTGCTGTGGAAATGCCTTGATCTGTTGAATTGAGAACTGCCACTCCTCCATTTCCAAAGGTTTGAATTCTCGCCCCTTGCAGGTCGTACTGATAAATCTTCTGATACGAGAAAGAGCCATTCCAAACTAATGAGGAAATATTGAGCCTTCCTGAGCTTAAGAAATTGAGTGAGAGGAAATTCGAGCTAGTAGCATTTGTTGTGAGTGACTCGGTAATCACGCCATTGACCGCAAAGGTTGTGTCTGCCACGCCATTCGAATTGCTTTTTTGAATCCAGATCGCATATGGGGCGCTAAAGTTTCGGGAGACAAAGTAAATGGAGTTATCCGAAGCAATCTTCCCGACCCCAACTTGTCCACACGAGCCCGTACAAGGTACGTTAAATGCGGCTACTCCATTTGTGCCGTAAGTGGCATCTAAAGTGCCATTTGAGTTGAAGCGCGCCGATCCCACGACCGATTGCGAGTTGTAATCTGTCGTCTCGCCAGCTCCTGCTACCAAAATTTTACCGCTGGAGAGGATTTTGAAATCGGTAATCCGAGAATTACCGCCGAGAATTCTTACTTTTGCAAAGCCATTAGTCGCAAAGGAGGTATCGATTGAACCGTCATAATTAAATCGTGCGACGGTTGAAGTATCACCTGAATAAATGGTTGTATCAAGAAGGGCTCCAATCACGTAAATCTTGCCGTTAGCTTGTGGGAATATTCCCTTAAGGTCATTTCCGGTATTAACAAAACCATTGACCGTGAGCGTTTCATAACCCACTCCCGCAAAGGAGTTATCTAGCGTTCCATTCGAATTCAAGCGTCCGATAAACCAGCGCCCATAATTTGGGGAATATGAAGCTTGACCTGCAACATAGATCAATCCGGTAGGTGTATCAACAGTAATGTTATTGATGAGAGAGTCGATATTCGTGGGAAAAATAAATTTTCCACCAGTTCCGAAAGTTGAGTCTAAATTTCCAAAAGTATCGATTTTGGCAAGAACCGGAACATATTTATTTGCGACGATCAAGCTTCCACCGAGGAGTACTTGTCCATTGGAATAGGTGTAAATCGAACTAAAATTTCCACTAGTTTCAGTAGTAAATGTCATTGTTTCGTAGCCAATGCCATTTAATGAATAGTCCATGAGACCACCATAAATTCCAGGCATAGTAGAGAATTTTCGAGTGGGCAATCCATCTACAGCGGTGAATTGGACCGAGCCTGCTGTTCCATATGTTGTTGTTAATGAATCCGCACCGCTAATAGAAGGTGAGGTGAGAAGCGTGAGGGTCGCAGTATCTGAAGTGGCAAATACCGAAATACTCGAGCTATCTGATTCAGTGACTTCACATCTAAATTGATAGAGCGGTCCATTCATACCTACTGTCAAGGTATCGGTTGTGTAGGCGGAGGTAAGTGCGCCGGTGCCTGCGGCTGCGTTGCTCCATGAAGTACCGCCATCAGCGGAGATCTGCCATTGAAAGGTACGGGTTAGCCCTGAGTTAGTTACTGTCTCGTTTACTGCAAATTTGTAACGTGTTCCAACGGTGTAGGTATCACTCGTGGGTCCGACGATGGTTGGCTTTGTAAGGTTCAAATACTTTAGATAGATAGTGCCCGATCCACCTTGCGATCCAATTACTGAGCACGATGTGTTTCCGGCTCCACCGCCGCCGTTGCCACTAAGCGCAAAGCCAGCCTCACCACTTGTTGATGTTCCATTGCCACCCGCACCTCCGCGTGCATTTCCACTATCACCACCACCGAGACCTCCCACAGTTGATGTGGACCATGAACCAGAACCTGCACCACCACCGAATAAATGTGAGCCAAAGAAAATTGATGAAGTAAAACCAGCGCCACCAGGAAGACCCGCATTTCCAGATCCGGTGGGAACTGCGCCGCCAGTGCCACCAACATAAGTTGTTGTGTCTGTTATTCCCGAATATCCAGCTTGAACCGTTCCACCTATCGCAGCTGATGTGGTTGTTCCTGAACCCGAACATCCTGCGCCAACCCAGTGAGCACCGCCACCCGCACCGCCATTAACTTGGGCTGTCACTGTGCCATCGGTCGTAGAAAGAATTGAAGCCAGACCTGCACGACCATCTCCGGTTGCGTTATTTCCTGCAAGAGAAGGGATACCTCCCATTCCTACCTTTATTTTTGCTGGACCCTTTGAAGATTTCAGTGCAGCAAGGCCTTTAAGGCCACCTCCACCTGCGCCACCACCTCCTGAGTTAATTCCGCCTCCACCACCACCTCCCACGATAAGAGTCATCGCGGTTTTTACTTGAACCGGAATTTTCCATCCACCTTTTTGAGTGATGATAGAACGTGGGAATTGCACCACCGTATAAGAATCAGTTGTAGTCGTGGACTCAATTACTGACCAGGTGATATTTCCGGTGTTTGGGGTGAAGTAATTTGTCGAAGGCGAGATATAAAGATCATCACGGTTATAGGCGATATTCCCGGAACCTTCATTAAAATCATAATAAGTCAGCAGATTTGGATCTGTGATTGTTGGGTTGTTATCCATGTCGCTCTTTATTTGAGCTTCGGTTCTCACTCCTGACCACACTCGGAATTCATCAACCATTCCATTGAAGTAATTAGATGGAGAGCCCTGCGAACCTACATACCAAGGGCTCGAGTTTGCCGTGACCGTGACAGCTGTCCCGGTTTCCACCAATTGACCATTGAAATACATGAGCATAGAAGAGCCGTTGATAGTCATCGCAAGGTGAACCCATGCACCATCGACAACCCGAACGGGGAATACTTTCGCGGTGTTGAGCGGTATCGATGATCCATCGCCGGTATTGGCATACCAATAGCCACCAGAGCAAAAAATATTGTAAGCATTCGTCTTATAGACAACATTTCCATATCCACCTGATTGGCAGGAATTTCCGTTTGGCTTAGCCCAGACTTCGATAGTCACTGCGCCAGTTGGTGAATTGACGGGAAGCGTGGACAAGAATTGAGATCCACTGAGATTAACTGCGGTATCGGTTTCGGTTGCGACCAAGAGGAAAGTCAATGTCGAAGTATCTGAAATTGTGGTAAACGTGTAAGTAGTCGTTGTATCAGTAATAATCACGCGGAACTGAAAAGCAGTAGTGGCCACAACTGTTTCGATTGGTGTCTTATAGGAAGCAGTTGAACCAATGGTTGCGGTATCAATGTTGCTCCAGGTCGAACCAGTGTCATAGGAGGCCTGCCATTGCATTTTGCGGGTAATGCCTGAGTACGGCGTACCAGTCGTTGTCAGAGTTGTGGTTTCGCCGTAATTCATTCCTGGATTTGTCGGCGCGGAAGTTTTGTAAGTCGGCGCTAGATAGCGAACGACAACAATTCCAGAGCCACCGCGGCCACCAAAGCCGTAGTTAGTGGCACCACCACCGCCACCACCACCTGTGTTTGCAAGACCAGCGCCACCGGCGTTAGGAAGTGCGTTTGTAAAGGATGCGGTTTGTTGCATCTCAACACCGCCAGCACCACCACCACCTGCACCACCAGCTGAAGTTCCATACTGCCAATCTCCACCGCCGCCACCGCCGCCAAAATTCCTTGCAGTTCCAAATATTAAAGTTGTCGGTCCTGCGCTTCCGGCGCCGGGAGCTCCACCAGGAGTCGATGCACCCGATCCACCAGTTCCGCCATTAGAAGTTCCACCTGTTCCACCAACACCACCAGCTCGACCACCACCACCCAGACCACCGCTACCACCGTTGGCAACATATGTTGCAAATTGCGAACTGCCACCAGTAGATCCTTGCGCTTCATTTACACCAGCAGTTGCACCACCAGCGCCACCAGCACCAACAACAACTGTGAGTGCGACCCCAGGAGTCACCGCTAAATACGATGCGTCATACATGGCGCCACCGCCACCGCCACTTGCACCATTCTCGCCACCACCACCGCCACCACCGACAGCAAGGAAGGAGACGTTCTTAATGCCAGATGGTGGAGTCCAAGTTCCAGTTCCACCTAAGAATGAGATTAAGCAATATCCATATGTCATCGCATGCGAGACAGTGAGGCCGGTACTAATTTGTGGAACGCAATCTCCACCAACAGCAACCGTGTTCTTTGTAGTCGTAGAAAGCATGCCCGCAGCGCTGTCGTATGCCAGTGCAACATATGCACCTGGCGAGAGACCCGATAAAGAGAGCGATGTTGCAGTGTTTGCAGTCACCGTCACCTTCTTCATCACTGTAGAGGCAAGCGCATCGAGTGCTGCAAGAGTAGAAATCGTCTGTGTGTCACGTACTAAATAGACAGTACCTGCAGCATTGCTTTGAACTGAAGCAGTGGACGAGTCAGTCTGCGAAAGTAGTGGGGTTGGTGCGTAATCAATCGTGATGCTGCCATCGGCGCCACAGCCGTAGTTAGACCAACCAGTTGTGGTGTTGTGACACCCAGAAGTAACTAGCGTGGGAGCAGTGTCATAAGACGCCGTTAAAGAGAAAGATCCAGTAAGACCGACTGTGCTATTTGTTCCGGCACTTCCGCCATATCCATAAATTTCAGAGTTATCGACGCCATCAAATGCGGGAGCGAGCGCGTCACCACCGACATATCCACCTCCGCCACCACCGGAACCAGAGCCATCAACGTTTCCACCACCGACTGGGTTTACTGCATTTGCCGCATTTGCACCGGTGAGCGAACTTCCATTGTTTCCACGAGTTCGAGTTGATGTTGATGAAGGGACTGCAGATGAGCGCGTAGCATCGTTGGTAGTCGTAATGTTGTTTCCACCTGAAGATCCACCAGCGCCAGCTGCGACAACATAACCGCGCCCGCTGATGTGAAGAACTGAAGCCGCTCCACCTCCGGCACCAGCGCCTGAACTACCGGTATATCCAGCACCACCACCGGTTCCACCGTTGTAAGCGGAAGAGAGTGGATTTGTTCCTGCCTGGCTTCCACTTCCTATCGGAGAAGCACCGCCAACTCCCGATTGTCCGTTGACTCCGCCTCCACCGATAGCAATTGTGATCGTGTCACCAGGTTGTACTGAAATGGTTCCCGTGACTTTTCCACGATAGCCAACGGTTCCGGCCCAACTCTTTCCATCGAGGCCACCTTTGCCACCACTACCGCCATACATCGTCACGGTAATTTGAATAACGCCTTCGGGAACTACCCAATATTGAATGGCGTTGTATGTGTTGTAAGTATTTGAGACTGCCTGCGCAGGTGCGACCATGATCGGAGCGGCGGCAAAAATGACCTGGAAGAAAGAAATTAGAAATGAGAAAACTAGCCACTTACTCACGCGTTGAGCAAAGGGGCCATAGACATCAAATCCACCAAAAGTGGCGCGGCTGGCTCTCATTAGACGGATAGTTTACTTATTTTGAGAGGCGAGAGAGAGGACACAACCTCACGGTTCATACACAAATGGATGGAAATAAGAGAGATTTCAGGAGGCAGGGAAAAGAGGTGCCTTGCTTCACAAAACTTAGTGGGAGCCGGCTAAGGAGTTAGTTTGCAGCAGATTCAAGAGTGAGTCGAGTGAAGTCCTGGGCCCAGCCCAGAGGGGTGGTGAACCAGAGAATGTAGGTACCGGGAGAGTTTGAATTCCAGTCCAATAACTCAGATCCATCATCCCAATTTTGGGAGCTTCCAATAACCTGGCCATAGCCATTGATGAAGTTCAAGTTATTTCCGCGATCAGCAATCGTTGCGGTGACTGCATTGCTCGGGACGTTGAGAATGACGCGGCTGACATCTCCGCTGTCATCATGAAAGATTGGCATGGGGACGTTATTGCTTCCAGACCATAACTGGATCTTTATATTTGTACCCTTACATAATTTTGTATCGAGTCCATTGATGATCATCTCTTTGATCTTTAAATCACCGGCGTTACGGGCAATTCCAGAGCCACCATTTGCAACCGAAACGGTTCCACCCGTGGCCGATGCTTGGGTTCCAAGCCCAATAGAAACCCATTGATCGCAGGCTTTAATGACATATAAACCTTGTCCGAACTCTTTCTTTGCCCCACCATTCAAAGTGATATTTGCAGCCACTGTCGTGGAGATAGCCGCGACGGTCATAAAGGCGACACCAATGAAAAAGCGCTTGGGACGAGAACGTCGAGGCAGGAGTGGGATATCGCCGTCGCCATCATAAAAGGCGGAGTCACCCTCGTCTTCAATCACCCGTGAAGTCTAGCCCAGCCCAAGATTTCCCCCATTTGCGCATAAATACCCCCTCCATTCTCGGTGAAAGGAGTAGCGAAAGTGCCGAACCAAAGGGGTCTCAGCCCCGTCTAATGGGTAGCGATCATCTACGGTCACACGGCATAACATTGGCTTATCAAGAGGTTTTCATTAGTTTTTCAGGAGGTAATCGAGAGTGGAAATGGGGGTCAAGGTGAGCCGCGCTATGAGTAATTCGAAGAGTTCTATGCAGAATTTTTCCAAGAATTTTGTGAAGAAGCTCATCGGGATTGCCATTCTTCTCGCCGCAGGATTCGCTGCCTCTACCCCAGCACATGCCGTTGTCTTCGGTACAGAAATTACTAATGCCTCACAGGTGGCCCCGTGGGTTGCCTCCATTTGGTATTCCGAATCGGCAGATGCCACTCCAGAATTTATCTGTACTGGCTCGCTTATCTCAGCAGACATAATTTTGACCGCTGCGCACTGTTCCTTTGATACTGGGTTTTATTGGGTCAAAATGAAGGCCGATACTTTAGATGGCCCAGAGCCACTATTAGAAGTAGCAGGCGTCTGGCGCCATGAACGTTATAGCGACAAGACGACCCAGAATGACATGGGACTTCTTAAATTAACCAAGCCGGTACAAGGTATTGCTCCAGTAGTTATCCCTACTCAGAAAGAGATCAGCGCAGTCAATAGCGCAAAGAGCTTTCAAATTCTCGGATGGGGATTAAACCAACAGAAGCGGACCGCGACATATCTCCGTCTTGCCACACTTGATAATCAAGATTCCGCAGCTCTCCGAGTCTTTGGAAAATATTTTAATAAGAACACCATGCTTGCGGCTGGAAAATATATTTCGGCAGAGCGCTTATATGCAGGTGGATGTAATGGCGATTCCGGCGGACCATTAACTGCACGTATTGCCGGCAAAACTTTCCTCGTGGGAGTAACAAGTTGGGGATCTCAGAAATGTGATTCAGGAAAACCAACAATTTTTACTCGCCTTACTTATTACATCAAGGACATTGTCCGCGGAAAAGCAATTGTCACTGCATCCGCATCTCGTTATAACCGCGCTCTTCCGCATAATGAAGAGAAAGCTAATATCACGGGAAGTGCTTCCTCGGGTTCTCGTCTCACATGTGATCCAGGAGTCTGGTCATCCAACACAACAACGACATCGTTGGAGTGGACTTCGCCAGCGCGAATCGCTGGTACAAATCGTGCAATAGTAGAAGTGACATCTGCGGATGCAGGTGAGAAATTTGTTTGCGAAGTAACGGGAAAATCTGCCGCTGGAGAAGTCACCAGCCAAGCAACAATGGTGATGCCCGATGCTCCCAAACTCTCAAGCCCACCATCAATTTCTGGTTACACCTCAGGTCAAACTCCTAAGGTGGGCACCGTCGTCTCTTGCGTCGGCACAAAATGGGTTGGCTCAGAGCTCCTTGATTCAGTTCACTGGTTCTCTGCGGCTTATTCAACAAATGGCGCTCCGAACTCACCTGTTGATCTCAATCAAACCGGCAATTTAACGCTCACTAAGCAAGTTATTACTGACCTTCAAGGTAAATATTTGTACTGCCGCGTTCAAGCCATGAAGCAAGGATTTATCGCCTCGGCCTGGACCAATGTATCTGTTCCTTACATTGCAGCTCCTAATCCAAAACTCACTTTGGTGGGATATGACGGATACGCCCCTCCTAGCGCCGGAACTCGCGTTGATTGCACAGTGGAAAATGCAAGTGATTATGACTCGGTCACCTATGAATGGTCTGTTCGCCGCGATAGCTACGGCGCAGTCACGGCTGTCGTAGGAAACACGTCATCTATTCCACTCGATGCTGCTCTCATCATGACCGCTAAAGAGAAGTATCTAGTGTGTAATGTGAAAGTCACCAATATTGGTGGAACGACCGAGAAGTCAGAATCTGTATATGTGAAAGCTCCGGTTGCCCCGGCCTCAGCAAATGCGACAATTTCTGGAGTATCTGGTTCAACTCTTCAAGTGGGATCCGTCGCAACCTGCTCAACTCGCGGAATATTGAAAGATGAATCTATCTCTTACACATGGGGTGCTGGTGATCTCAACAATTCATCGATCATCGTTACACCAGTAGGAAATTCTCCTACTCTGACCATCACGCAAGATATTTACGACCAAATAACTGGTGGACCACTTGTCTGTAGCATCTCAATTCGCAACTTGGCTGGTGAAGTAAATGCCGCAACCGCAATCTCGGTATCAGCGCCGACCATTCAAAAGTTCACTGCCAACGGTCACTATTACAAGTATGTATCTGGTCGCACAACCTGGGCCGATGCCCGCAACCAAGCGCTCGGCATGACATACAACGGAATGCAGGGATACCTCGCAACTCCTAATTCAGCTGCTGAAAATTCATTTATTCAACGCAAGGGCCAGGGTCTCTCCATCTGGCTTGGTGCCAGTGACATTGCAAGTGAAGGGTGTTGGCGTTGGGCGGATGGTCCAGAAGCCAATGCTGCGCTCTTTGGTACAGCAGGTACACCTAATTGCACTATTGATGCCGCAGGTTCATATTCCAACTGGACAACTGGCGAACCAAACAATGCCAATGCAAATGAAAATGTTGCAATGATGTATCTCGGTAACGGTCAATGGAATGATCTGCGTGGCTCGCTCTGGCCATCCATGGATTCCAATTGGTATGCAAACTTCCCATCAGGATTCGTTGTTGAATTTGGCGGAACAGTAAATGCCATGCTTCCTGCTCCAGCAGTCGATGTAACACCCAAGCTAAATATTCTCTCGCCTTCAAGTGGAGTAACCGCAAAGGGACAATTCGCTATTACTGGCACCCTTACCCTCGATCGCGCACTCGGCACAGCGACATCTTGGGTTGGTATCAAAGTCACTGGTGGCTCTGGGTTTAGCGCTTCTTCCTATTCCCCTCGCATGACAAGCACATTTGCTGGAGCTTCAGGTGCGATGTACTTCGGTTCCACTATTGCTGATTACGGATGGGGACAGACTGGCAATAACTTCTCCATCTCACTTGATTCCACATCATGGACAGAAGGCACTTACACCATCACTATCTTTGCTATGGATGATGGCAACAGAACGTCATCCACCTCATTTACCATCGTTGTCCCACCTAGTATTCGCGGAGTTAGCGCTACTCCAATCGCAGGATCTGCTACTTCGCTTGCCGTCTCATGGATCGCACCGCTCACCACAACCGGCCTTTCTGATTACCTCATCGAGTACTCACCCAACGGTGGAAGCTACACAACATTTACTCGCGGGACTTCGACATCGACTTCGGTCACTGTTACCGGCCTCACCGCATCGACTGCATATACATTCCGTATTACACCGATATATAACGGCACCGCATTAACTGTGGGACAAGCTGTCTCGGCACCGGTTTCAACATCCGCACCGCTTCTCTTCTCCACAACATCTTTCGCAACGCTCTCTGATTGGATTACTGGTGGAGATATTGCGCCAGTACTATCAAATGGAAAGTTGCGTATTACACAAGCAGTGGGTGGTCGCGTAGGTGCAATTAAGAAAACAAAGATTGCACTGGAGAACGGCGTAGATATCTCCTTCCGAGTTAACTTCAATACTGGCTCATCAACTCCGGGCGATGGCCTCGGCCTAGTACTTGTTGATGCTAATAACGCTGATATCGCTTCTGCACCAGCAACGGCTGGAACATGGCTAGGTTGGGGTGGTGGCGCACTTGGTTACAACGGTGATTCTCCGGTCACACAGATGCGCGGTGGATTAATGTCAATGCAGATCATGCTCAATGGCGTACCTACCATTCGCGTAATGGGGCCGACTGGGACAAATGCTGTTTTGAATCCGGTACGAAGCACATCGATTTCAAATCCATATGGCATGGATACTTATTACCGCATGGTGATTGATCCTTCCTCAATTCCAGTCGGATCACGTACCTACAAGATTTATATCTCCACAACTGGAAACTTCTCTTCCACGCCAGTGATCACAGGTCTCCTTCAAGATGCCGGGCTAAACCTCAATGATCCAAGCGGCGGTTTCTATCTAGGATTTGTCGGAGCTACTGGCGCCAACCGCATGAATGCAGATATCGATCAGCTCAACGTCTATGGAGTTGCCCACCCTTAATCTGAAGTAGTTCAGCGCTCTCAGATAGTCTTGCGCTGTGTTCGCAACCACCAATATTGCACTTTTCGCATCTGTCTTTATCGCATGCGCGGTAGAGGCAGTAGAGGCGGTAACCATTGTTTTAGCGGCCGGCACAGCACGCGACTGGAAATCAGCAATTCGGGGAACGCTTGCAGGTTTATTAGTTCTGGTTGCCATCATCGCTATTCTTGGTCCAGCTATCTCGCAGCTACCAATCTCATACTTACGAATATTTGTTGGTGGCCTGCTTCTTACATTTGGACTTCAATGGCTTCGTAAGGCAATTCTTCGTGCAAGTGGGTTTAAAGATTTACATGATGAAGAGAAGATCTTTCAAGAAGAGTTACGAGCAGCCCGCTCCGCAACCAAAACTTCGCGATTGGCCATCCCTGATTGGTATGCGTTTACGCTCTCTTTCAAAGGCGTCTTGTTAGAAGGTCTTGAAGTAGTTTTCATCGTTCTGACTTTTGGCACCATTCAAAAACAAGTTCCGCTCGCCTCCATCGCAGCACTACTAGCTGTAATTCTGGCGGCAGGCGCAGGTGTCATCCTCGCTAAGCCCCTCTCGCAAGTACCTGAAAATCAAATGAAATTTCTGGTCGGAATTCTGCTTACAGCCTTTGGAATTTTCTGGGGAGTCGAAGGCGTCGGGGGACACTGGCCAGAAGGAAATTGGACGATCATTATTTTGATTGCATTCATCGCAATAATCTCAATTGGTCTTGTGCAGGTATTGATAAAGCGGGAGCGACCAGAAACACCGAATATTGAAGCGAGCGATATTCAAGCGCAAGAGATTCTCGAACCAGATCGTCGAACGCTCGGGAGCGCCGTAAAGGCATTTGGGCTCTTCTGGTATGACTTCATTATTGGCGATGATTGGCGGGTAGCTCTCGGAATAGTTCTTGCATTTGGTGCCACAAAGGGATTAGAAATAAAGAAGCTAGCGGTCCACCAGAGTTATTTGGTGATTCCGCTAGCAGTTCTCCTACTTCTGAGTTATTCGCTCAAGCGAATGGTCAAGCAATCCGTTAAATAGATCCACTGATGATGAGGTCGGCGATCGCAAGCCGTGTGCGTGGCGCAGTTTCTCGCTCAAGAAGTGCGGGGTCAGTGAGATTTTCAAGTGGAGCCTTCGTTCCGATTGCCATAATCACAATCGGATCAAAACCATCCGCAATAGTGAATTCAGATTTCATCAGCGGCTTATCAAAACCTGCCATCTGGTGCACTACATATCCACGGTGGTGCGCTTCTAGCGATAGATGAGCAGCAGCTAATCCTGAATCGTAGAGCGAGATTTGGCGATCTGAGCCATCACGATGTTTCATATCAGCAACGATTACTACAAATGCGGAAGCTTTTGGCGCCCAGGTTTTATTAAATCCTGCCAAGGTGGCGACAATCTTTGTGAAGTTCTCATCACCACGACGAGCAATAATGAATCGCCATGGTTGGACATTGTTTGCTGATGGCGCCCAACGTGCTGCCTCCAACATTGCCGTGAGATCTTCGATCGTTACGGTGGCTTCTTCATCGAGTGAGCGCGGACTCCAACGCTCAGAGAGAACGGGATGAATCGGGACTGAGGTTTCGGCTTTTCTTGTCATACCGAGAATTGTGGCAGTAAAGAGCTAGCCAATCATCTCGGAATCACGTGACTTTGCTCCCTCGTGGGTGCACGAGCGATTGATATCTACTTTGCCACATGGCTCGCACAAGAGAACCAATTCGTGACACGCAACTCTTTTGCAATTATAAAACTGAGATGTGGGAGCACTGCATTTCTCACATTCACCGATAGTCTTGGCATTTTCTGAGAAATCAACTTTCATTCGACCATCAAAAATATACATCGAGCCCTCCCATAGGGAGCTATCTCCAAACTTCTTTCCGTAGCGAGCGATGCCGCCTTCAATTTGGTAGACCTCGCTGAATCCACGTTTGACCATTACGGATGACAATATTTCGCATCGAATTCCACCCGTGCAATAAGTAACGATGGGCTTATCTTTGAGATGGTCGTATTTGCCAGATTCGATCTCGCCAATGAAATCGCGAGAAGTCAATGTATCGGGCACCACTGCGTCCTTGAACTTTCCGATTTTGGCTTCAAAAGCATTTCGTCCATCGAAGAACACGACTTCCTCACCGCGCTCTTTCACAAGCTGGTCTACGGCATATGGGGTGAGATGTTTTCCGCCACCAACAACGCCATTTTCGTCAACTTCAATTTCGTATGGATTTCCAAATGCCACTAATTCATCACGAACGCGTATTTGAAGGCGAGGGAAATCATTGCCCGTTCCATCAGACCACTTAAAGTCAGTGCTCTTAAATCCAGGATAAGTTTTTGTCTGCTTCACATACTTTTTGAGGGCAGACATATCTCCACCCAAAGTTCCATTGATGCCATGCGGAGAGATAAGAATTCTTCCTTTGAGTCCCAAAGATTCACAGAGAGTCAGCTGCCATAAACGCACCGCCTCAGGATCAGAGATCGGTGTGAACTTGTAGTAAAGAATGACTTTTTGGAGTTCCACGCCCCAATTCTAAATCCCGCAGGTGCTAATCGCGAAACTGCCGATAGTCACTGGTAATCTCACCGAATTATGAGAAGAGATATTCAGGCTCTTCGCGGCTTTGCAGTCCTGGCCGTGGTCCTCTTTCACATCGGTGGATTAGGTGTGCGCGGGGGATTCCTCGGTGTCGATATCTTCTTTGTTATCTCTGGATTTGTAATCACTCGCAAGCTCTCGCTGAGCCAAGGTTCTTTAGGCCATGTCTTGAGCGATTTTTATAAGCGCCGAATGCGAAGAATATTGCCCTCCTCGCTATTAACAGTTGTACTCACTATTGGTGGGTCCTGGCTCTTCTTAGCGCCCCTGAATTTTCATCGCTTTGCAATGGATGCATATGCCGCAATTGCATTCGTTCCCAATCTCTTCTTTATGCATCAGCAGACAGATTACTTAAATCAAGGTTTAGATGCTTCACCGTTCTTGCACTATTGGTCGCTGGGAGTGGAAGAGCAGTTCTACTTGATCTGGCCAATCGTCTTCATCGCTCTCTTCCGCAAACGCATTCAATGGCTCCGCATTTCACTTGCTATTTTCACCGTCCTTTCAGTAATTTGGACGTCGCAGAGCGCTGTGAGTTCTTTTTATCTACCTTTCACCCGCTTCTGGGAATTTATGGCCGGTGCCGTACTTATCTATTCTCGGATCGATCACATCGATCGCCCACTTCGCACATTGATGAATATCGCGGGTTGGGCGGGAGCAATCTTTAGCGTTATTTATTTATCGACCAACGATGCCACTCCCGGACTGACAACTCTCATTCCCATCGTAAGTGCGATGTTGATCATCGTGAGTAATCGAACATATTCATTGATCCGACCGCTGGCATGGTTGGGGGATATCTCCTTCTCGTTTTATTTGGTGCATTGGCCAATTATTCTCTTTATGGCATACGGTCTCACTGGACTTTCTCTCTCTCGTAAAGTTTCGATCTTTCTCATATCACTTCTCGCGGCAGCTCTCATGTATTACCTATATGAAAATCCGATTCGAAGAAGCAAGCAAATCGCTCACCACACTTTCCGATTAGTATTTGCACTCGTATCCATTAGTGCAATTAGTGCAGCCGGCCTTCAATATTCTGCTGCCACAGCTGTCAGTTCACCGCAATTCACTATTGATCTCTCTTCGCCGATAATTTATGCAAATGGATGTCATTTGAATTTTGGAGCATCAACTCCCAAGCCCACCTGCATCTTTGGGGATACTTCTGCAAAGCCTTCGATTGCTCTGATCGGAGACTCTCATGCTGCGCAGTGGTTCCCTGCATTTAATAAGTTGGCAACCGACCGCCATTGGAAGCTTTATACATTTACAAAATCGAGTTGCCCAGCAACATACTTAGCAACAATGCGAAACGGTGTTGTAGATAAGGCATGTGAAGAGTGGCAGAAAAATGTAAGTAAATTGTTGAACAAGATCCATCCGACCAGGATCGTTATCGCCAATTTCACGAATCAGGAGTATTCCCTCGTAATGAGAGGCGGCAACTATCAGAGCGCTTGGTCAGTGGGATTGCGCCTCTTTGTAGCGTCCATTAAGAGCTCGTCGATAACTATTCTTGGGGATACCCCGCTACCTGTCGGAAATTCAACAAATATTTCCTCTTGTTTATCAAAGAACGTGAAGATGCCTGGGAATTGTGACTTCCCGCTAATGAGTTCTATAACGACAAAAAGCACGAAGGGTCTAGCCAATTCGCTTGCCATTAATTACGTTGACCCAACGCCATGGCTATGTGGAGTAAACACTAAAAAGATTAATATTTGCGGCGCAGTTTTTCAAGGGCACAATCTACTAAGGGATGCCACACACATTTCTGTGGCGACATCCCTTGGTTTAACGGCGAAACTAGGCGAACTTTATAAGTGAAGTAAGACCGAAAACTAAGCAATAAATCGCGAAGGGATAGAGCGTACGCGTCTTAAACCATTTCACAAGAAATGTGACAGAGGCATAAGTTGCAACAAAAGAGACTATCGATCCAACAATGATCGCCCCACGAATTGACTGATATTCCGATGCGAGGAGATCGGGAAGCTTATAGACAGCGGCGCCTGCGATAACAGGAAGAGCCAAGAGAAATGCGAAATCCGATGCTGTGGAGTGCGACAATTTTTTGACAAGGCCAGCGCTCATAGAAATACCAAATCGACTAATTCCCGCGAAAAGTGCAAGCGATTGACCAAGTCCAACCGTAATTGCTGCCGGATATGAAAGCTCTGCAACTATCTCTGCATTTGATCCAGCATCCGAGGAAGGGGCAACTCGCTTTCGAGAAAGGCGCTCTGCGACTATCAGGATGATTCCGTTGATAAGCAGAAAAGTCGCCGCATAAGTTGGTTTGGAAAAGAGTTCACGTAATTTCTTTTCAAAAACAAATCCCAATGCTGCTACTGGAATTGTTGCCAAGACAATTCTCCAGAAAACATGAGAACGATCATCTTTCTTTCCGCGAAGTGAGTTAAATCCTCCGGTGAGTAAGCCGATCCAACGTTTCCTAAAAACTAGGAAGAGGGCTAACGCGCTTGCTGCATGCAAGGCAATCGTTACTGCCAAATACGGTGAGTGTGGATCCGTGGTGAACTTTGCCCACGAGCCACCTATCCATGCGGGCGTAAGGACGGCATGACCAAGTGATGAGACGGGAAAGAGTTCGGTGATACCTTGGATGAGACCGGTGATAATTGCTTGAAGATATGTAAATTCCATTTTCGCAGGTTAGCCCAAGAGCGCGGCAGAGCGAGAACGAGACTCGCAATCAACGGCTTTTCTTAGAGCCACAGGCTAAACTTCCCGCATGAAAAGAGTTGTCGTCTCATTGGTTAGTACTACTTTCTTTGCCGCCATCATTCTCTCAATTCCTGCCCATGCCGCTACAAAAACTCAAACTTTTGTAATGCCCAAAGTGGTCGGAATGGTTCTGCAGGATGCCCAAGATCTCTTGCAGGCAAAGGGAAGCTATTTGATGGACCAACAAGATGCTAGTGGGCGCGGCCGAATGCAGATATTGGATCGCAACTGGAGAGTCTGTCGCCAAAATCCAGCCCCTGGTAAGAAAGTTCCCATTACGACGATTGTTGTGCTTGCATCAGTGAAACTTTCTGAGCGCTGTCCGTAATTTTCAAGAAAAATGATCGGTCAATTCAATTTGAATTATAGGTAAAGATTTCTGGTTTCTGTATAGTCCTTATTTATGGAAGAACCATCAAAGTCAGTAAATAGCGCGGAAACCAGAATTCCACGAGTCCTTAGATTTGTACCAATTGGAATCAATCTCCTTTATTTAATACTTGATCCTTCAATTATTACGCGCGGGACACCAGCGCAAATATTCTTATTGGCAATCTCCTTATTTCCATTATTAGCCTTAGCGTTAAAGAAGTCGAAGAAACCAATAAGTTCATCCTTCGCATGGTGGCATTTTCTTGGATGGCTAGTAGCGGGGATTTATGGGGTAGTCACTGGTCCATTGGGCAACGGCGATGACTCTATATTTGGATTTGCAAGTTGGTTAACATCCTTTATCCCAGCATGGCCATTTATTGGAAATTCGGGAGTAGCTTTTAGTTTACCAATTACACTCCACACACTTGCATTTCTGATGATTCCTTTTACCTTTGTTATCGCTGCGCTCGATAAAAAAACCGTTGAAATAAATTTCAAGTCGATAGTTGGAGGAATTTTCTCCAGACTTCTTGCGGGCTTTTTCACCCTATTTGCAATTTTCTTTTTGATCTGGGCGGTAGATGCAATCATTTCTTTCTTTGGAAATCATCCAATTAAGACCCCTACAAGGTGGTTTATTTTTATTAGACGGTAAAGTCTGGGCATGTATTTGTCCAGCTTTCCCCTGGTCTCACCATGAAACTAAAGGCCTTAGGTTTATTTCTTGCCGTTCGGGCATTTGTACTTCTTGGTCTGGCGTCTGCAACCGCGATAAAGGGCGAGAGCTTTACTAAAGTCTTCTCTCGTTGGGATGCACTTTGGTATCAAAGAATTGCCGAACACGGGTATGGATTTACCAAGATTGCATCGGATGGTCGCGCTCTCTCGGATTACGCCTTCTTTCCTTTATATCCAGCGCTGGAACACCGCGTACATCAAATAACAAGGCTTGCTTACATACCTTCAGGAATCTTGCTCAGTTCATTGGCTGGGATAGTTGCTGCGCTTTTTATCTTTTTATTGGTGCGCGAGATCAAGAACGAAAAGGTTGCAACCATTGCCGTTGTGATGTGGGCGGCGCTGCCGATGGGAATCGTGCAATCACTTGCTTATAGCGAATCACTTTTTACAGCATTTGCGGCAGGCGCGCTATATTTAGTTATAAAAAAGCGATTTATTAATGCCGCTTTCTTGGCATATGGTGCTGGCCTCACTCGTCCCACCGGACTTGCTGTTGCGGTGGCAGTTTCTATTCCCGCTGCGATCTATTGGTGGAAAAATAAGAATTCAATTAGAGCGCTACTTGCAATCTTCATAGCTCCACTCGGTTGGCTCTCATACATTCTCTGGGTGGGCCACAAGAC
>CANFRP010000020.1 GCA_947449535.1 Actinomycetota bacterium
TTAGCAGCTGCCTTCTTACGGCGCTTTGGAGCTGCCTTCTTAGCGGCTGCCTTCTTGCGACGCTTCTTAGCAGGAGCTGCCTTAGCAGCTGCCTTCTTGCGACGCTTTGGAGCTGCCTTCTTTGCTGGAGCTGCCTTCTTGCGACGCTTCTTAGCAGGAGCTGCCTTAGCAGCTGCCTTCTTGCGACGCTTTGGAGCTGCCTTCTTAGCAGGAGCTGCCTTAGCAGCTGCCTTCTTGCGACGCTTTGCTGGAGCTGCCTTAGCAGCTGCCTTCTTGCGCTTTGGAGCAGATTTCTTAGCTGCAGCCATTTACTTCTCCTAATCAGAATAGTTCGATCCGTCACCGAACTTGTTCATGGAAAAGAGTGCCAGTAAATAAAAAAATACGCCACTATTTTTGGTGAAATATGCCCTGCGTGTCGCAACTTTATTTTTTTATTTTTCTATGCATTTCGTTAAATATTTTCTGCAAATATGAAAAATATCGGCGAATTTTTTCTGATTTTGAGCAAATTTATGAAAATTTATTGG
Source organism: Actinomycetota bacterium (assembly GCA_947449535.1). GTDB lineage: Bacteria > Actinomycetota > Actinomycetes > Nanopelagicales > Nanopelagicaceae > AAA044-D11. The sequence continues at coordinate 531 of CANFRP010000020.1, forward strand.
TTCAGACCATCAGATTCCCGAATTTTTCGCTCTCGAACTGCAAATGGGTTGGTTTCGAGGTCATATTTTCTAAATTCGGGGAGAAATTTGGCCGCAAAGGAGACAAATCCGATGCACAGGAGCCCGCCACTGACGACAGATGTTCGTAGATTTGTTGCGGCTGCCATTGTTCCGGCACGCATCTGTCCGCCCAAGGGACCTACTGAGTAGGAAAGTAATTCGATGCCAGCAAGACGTCCGCGGTATTCATCGGGGATTGATTGATTCCAAATTGCTGATCTACTGAGTGCACTGACCATGTCCGAAGCTCCCGCAATTCCAAGAAAGAGGATGGTCAGTGGCAGAGAAGTTGTTACACCGGCAAGGGAGATCGCAACTCCCCAACCCAGGGCGGCCCACATCACTGCGCGGCCATGGAATCGATAGGTGCGAATCCATCCGCTCGTCAAAGTAACGGCAATGGATCCAATTGTTCCGGCGGCATAGAAGAGCCCGAGCGACCAAGTGGCATGCAGTTGTTCTGCCCAGAAAGGAAAGAGGGCATTGGGCATAGCAAAGAACATGGCAGCTAGATCCACCAAGTAAGTGCCCAGTAAGTCTTTTCGACTGGTCGCGTACTTAACGCCTTCTACCAATGAAGCAAAGCTAGGAGTGTCGTTTTCTTGAGTCGGCGGAACGCTAGCAAGTCGCCATAACAAAAGTATCGAGAGTAGGTAGCTAACAACATCGACTAAATAACCCACTGAGATTCCGGCGGTCGCAATCAGAACACCAGCGATAGCGGGTCCAGTGATTGCGCCGAACTGCCAACGCAAACTCATCAGCGCTGTGGCTGATGGTTGATCGGCATGGGCAACAATGCGCGGCAAGATCGCATTTTGGCTCGGGCGTTGTAGGCCATCGACCGATGAAAATAATCCGGCCGCTAAGTAGAGGGCGATCAGGTGGGGGTGTTCGAGTTGAGAGTTGAGATATAAACCAAGAGAGATAAAGAGGGCGGCTAATTCCGTCGCCAAAATCAATTTCTTTCGATCAACTTTGTCGGCGAGTACTCCGCCATATAGTCCAAAAACCACAAGGGGAATTATTTCGATCGCCCCCATGGCGCCAACGGCGATGTAGGAGTGGGTAATTATTTTGATCTGGAAGGGGAGGGCAACATAAGTAATCATCGAGCCTAAGGTGCTGACAAAGCCCGCTGACCAGAGATATCGGAAATTGCGATTGGTGCGAAGTGGGGAGAGGTCGACCGTAAATTTCTTGCGCACCCGAGCATCTTAATCGTGGGAATTAATGGAAAGTTTGATCGGCTCCAGGAAATTGCCCCGATGCCACATCTTTCGACCATTCGGTAGCGGCATCGACCATCTCTTTTCGCAGATTGCGATAAGCCTTCGCTAATTTGGGCGCTCCCACTGTGAGTCCCATTAAATCGGTCCAGACTAAGACTTGGGCGTCACAACCCTTCCCTGCTCCAATTCCGATAATAGGAATATCGAGTTCGGCTGAAATCTCAGAAGCCAACTCCTCGGGAACTAATTCCAGAACAATGGCGAAGACGCCAGCCGCAGCCAACTCCCGTGCATCTTGCTTGATGCGATCCCCATCTGCTCCGCGGCCTTGGACTTTAAATCCTCCAAGTGCGTGAACGGATTGCGGAGTCAGTCCTAGGTGGCCCATGACGGGAATGCCAGATTCGATCAACTTCTTTATCTGTGGAACTTTGCTCGCTCCGCCTTCGAGTTTTACGGCATGGGCTTTCGCCTCTTTAAAAAATCGAATACTTGTGGCAAGGGCTGCCTCCGGCCCACTCTCATAAGAGCCAAAGGGAAGGTCGGCGACTACAAGGGCTTTTTCACTAGCGCGCACTACTGCGCGGGTCAACATGATTAATTCATCGACCGTGACGGGGATGGTGTTCTCTTCGCCCAAGAAATTATTGCCAGCGCTATCACCGACAAGCAAGACGGGGATTCCCGCCTCATCAAAAATCCCAGCAGTGATCTGCTCGTAGCAGGTCAGCATCGCCCACTTTTCACCACGCTTTTTCATGGCAGCAAGATCGGAGATAGTGGTTCGGCGAACCACCTGATTTGTCTGGTTAGACATAAGTGCCTCATTTATTAAGTGACTCGGCGCTACGAGTAGTCGCCGGTCCGCCCTATGGCGTGGGAAAAGTCTATCGGGTCGAATAGGCTGAGATCTATGTTCGGGCGAGAAAAAAAAGGCGCACTGAGAATCGGCCTGGCCCAAGTAAATCCCACTGTCGGCGATTTAGCAGGCAACAGCAAGCTCATCATTGAATATGTCAAGCGCAGCGCAAAAGAGAACTCCCAGATCGTGCTCTTCCCAGAGATGGTTCTGACTGGATACCCGGTTGAAGATTTAGCACTTCGCTCAACATTTAGAGCTGCGAGCAAGAAAGCAATCGTTGAATTAGCCCAGGCACTCGCAGGGGAAGGGCTGGGTGATCAAGTTGTCATCGTGGGTTATCTGGAGGAGAGCGCCTCTAAAAAACCTCAAAATGCGATCGCTCTGATTTATCGCGGCGCAATTTCTGCAACGTATATCAAGCATCATCTGCCTAATTACGGCGTCTTTGATGAATACCGAAATTTTGTACCAGGAAGTGAATCTCTGGTGGCCAGAATAAATGGCATCGATGTGGGCTTTGCTATTTGTGAAGATATTTGGAAGAGCGAGGGCCCCGTCTCACAGTTGGCTGCTCGCAAGCCAGGGTTAGTTCTCGTCCCCAATGGAAGCCCCTTTGAACGAAATAAGGATGACCTGCGATTGAGTTTGGTGAAGCGTCGCGCCCGTGAAATCGGAGCGCCTCTTGTCTATGTAAATATGACTGGCGCGCAAGATGATCTGGTCTTTGATGGCGAGAGCGTTGTGGCAACAGCAAAGGGTGAAGTACTTGCCCGAGCACCGCAATTTTCTGATGGGTTGATGCTGATCGATCTAGAACTACCTGCGGCTACGAGTAAGCCAGATCTCGTTATTTCAGAAGAATTGATCGAGCCTTACAAGAAACTCACTCATGGGGTTGCCACTCGTATGGAGGAGCACGCCCAAATTTGGCAAGCACTTGTCGTTGGAGTTCGCGACTATGTGAAGAAGAATAATTTTCCCAGCGTAATTCTTGGGTTATCAGGCGGAATTGATTCAGCGATCGTTGCGGCAATTGCAGCTGATGCGATTGGCGCAAAGAACGTTTATGGAGTGGGCCTGCCAAGTCGCTACTCCTCCGAACATTCTTTAAGCGATGCTAGAGATTTAGCCACCGCTATCGGATTGAATTACCGAGTAATTGAAATTGAACCGATGGTCTGCGCATTCTTATCCCAGCTGGGTCTCACCGGGTTGGCCGAAGAAAATGTGCAGGCCCGGGTTCGGGGCACCACATTGATGGGAATTTCAAATCAAGAGGGCCATCTCGTTTTGGCTACGGGAAATAAATCCGAACTCTCGGTCGGATATTCCACTTTGTATGGAGATGCGGTCGGAGGCTATGCCCCGATTAAAGATGTCTTGAAGAGTGAAGTATGGGCACTTGCCCGATGGCGCAATGCCCAAGCACTTGCAGATGGCTTACAACCTCCGATCCCTGTTAATTCCATTGAGAAAGAACCAAGCGCTGAATTGCGACCAGGACAGAAGGACACTGATTCACTTCCTGATTACAAAATCCTGGATCAAATTCTCGAGATCTACGTGGAAGGCGATGGCGGGCTGAGCGGAGTACTTGCCGCCGGTTTTGATAAGGAACTTGCCGAGCGAGTTGTTCGGATGGTTGATGCGGCCGAATATAAGCGTCGCCAATATCCGCCGGGCACCAAAGTTTCCGCGCGCGCATTTGGCAAAGATCGCAGGCTCCCGATTACCTCGAGTTGGCGAGAGCGGCTCTAACCTCTACTATTTCCCACAGGTCACGAGTTCCATGTTTTAGCCCCGGCTTAATGGACGGCAACCCTCCACCACGGTGGGGTGCTCCGGGTGAAGACCAGGTAAATCACACAACGTGATTTGCAAGCGTGGATCCATAGGAATGTCGCAGGTTTTGCGACCTTCGATATTTTTATTGATCCCTTAACTTCACAAGGGAGCTCTAATGTCATTTGAATTAGCAACATCCAACTTCGAAACCCGCCAAGTCCACGCTGGACAGGTGCCAGATCCCACAACAGGCGCTCGCGCTTTGCCGCTGTATCAGACCACAGCTTATGCATTTCGCGATACTAAGCATGCAGCAGATCTATTTAGTCTTGCAGAGCTCGGCAATATCTATACCCGCATCATGAATCCCACTCAAGATGCAGTTGAGCAACGTATCGCTTCCCTGGAAGGCGGCGTCGCAGCCCTTCTTGTCGCATCAGGTTCTGCTGCCACAACTTATGCAATTCAAAATGTTGCTGAAGCAGGAGACCATATTGTCTCTAGCCCAAGTCTTTATGGTGGCACCTACAACCTCTTCCACTACACATTGAAGAAGTTCGGTATCGAAGTTACCTTCGTCGATGATCCTTCAGATCCCGCTTCGTGGCAGAAAGCTATTCGCCCGAATACGAAGGCACTCTTCGGAGAGACGATTGCAAACCCCAAGAATGATGTATTGGATATTGCCGCGGTAGCAAAAGTTGCACATGACAATGGCATTCCATTAATCGTGGATAACACTGTTGCTACACCTTTCTTGATCCGTCCGATCGAGCATGGCGCAGATGTGGTTATCCACTCAGCGACCAAGTTCTTATCTGGCCACGGAAATACGGTCGTCGGCGTAATTGTTGATTCAGGTAACTTTGATTACGCAAAGCAGGCTGCAAAGTTCCCTGGCTTTAATGAGCCAGACCCTAGTTATCACGGTCTTGTCTACGCTCAAGCTCTAGGAGTTGGATCTGCATTTGGGGCCAACCTTTCCTATATCTTCAAGATTCGCCTAACTCTTCTTCGCGACACAGGCGCAGCGGTGAGCCCATTTAACGCCTGGCTACTAGCGCAAGGTCTAGAAACATTGTCACTTCGCATTGAGCGACACGTCTCTAATGCGCAGGCACTCGCGAAATGGCTTGAAACTCAGCCACAAGTAGAGAAAGTGAATTACGCATCGCTTCCTTCATCTCCATGGCACGCACTTGCTACCAAGTACGCACCAAAGGGAAGTGGCTCTGTACTCTCCTTTGAAATCAAGGGTGGAATTGAAGCCGGCAAGAAGTTCGTTGAAGGCCTTAAGTTACATTCCCACGTCGCTAACATTGGTGATGTGCGATCACTCGTCATTCATCCAGCCTCGACTACACATTCTCAGTTATCTCCAGAAGAGCAATTAACTGCAGGTGTGACACCTGGCTTGATTCGCCTCTCTGTCGGTATTGAAAATATTGAAGATATTAAGGCAGATATCACAGATGGGTTTGCAGCTGCTAAGTAAATAGCAGCAAAATAAATGCGTACCAATAATTCAGAGCACTGTATTACCGGGGCGTGGTTGGAAGACCATGACCCCGGTGATCGGTTGTTCCTGAAAATTGGTGATATCGAATTAGAGTCTGGCGAAGTATTGCCGGATGTCACGATTGCTTATCAAACTTGGGGGACGCTCAACCCAGCCAAAGACAATGCAATTCTCGTGAATCATGCGATGACTGGGTGGTCTGATATTCCTGGCTGGTGGCCATCGATAGTGGGAGCGGGCCTTGGGCTTGATCCCGAAAAATATTTCATTATTTGCCCAAATGTGATTGGCGGATGCCAAGGAAGCACCGGGCCATCTTCACTTGCACCAGATGGCAAACGATGGGGATCACGTTTTCCAACACTAACAATTCGCGACATGGTGAAAGCCGAAGTTGCTTTGACCGATCTACTCGGAATAAAGAAATACATCCTCTCGGTCGGGCCATCGCTAGGCGGAATGAGATCTTTGGAATGGGCCATTCAACATCCGGATCGCGTGGATGCAATCTGCACAATTGGTTCTTCCGCAGTTGCCACCGGAGACCAGATTGGCGCAGCATCGATTCAAATTCGAGCAATCAAATCTGATCTGGATTTCAACAATGGCGATTTCTATGATCGTGACCATGGACCAATTGAAGGCATGGGAATCGCTCGACGAATCGCGCATCTGACCTATCGCACAGAGACTGAGATGGATGTGCGCTTTGGCCGCCAGCTTCAAGGTGATGACACAGGTCGATATGCAGTCGAGTCATATCTTGATCATCAGGCAGATAAATTAGCGAAACGTTTTGATGCCAATACCTACATTGTTCTGACAGAAGCCATGAACTCCCACGATGTTGGCCGAGGCCGAGGGGGAGTAGCCGAAGCCCTTGGTCGCATCACAATTCCGGTTCTGGTCGTCTCGATCGACTCCGATCGACTTTTCTGGCCTCGATTACAGGAAGAGATTGTCGAATTGACCCCGACCGCCCTGCCACTTGCGACAATTTCATCGCCTTTTGGTCATGATGGCTTCCTGATTGAGTCTGAGGCGATCTGCAAACTCCTCAATATCGCGATCGAAGCAGGCTTAAAACGGAGATTGGGCCAGTAAAAGCAGAATTAGAGGCCGCCACTAGCGATTTTGGATGTGCATTAAGGCCTGTGGACAATTTATAATATGCCTAAGCAAGTTCCCCTGGTCCGAAGATAGGCCAGACAAACAAAAGGATGTTTCGTGGCTGGAATTAGTGCGCCCAAAAACGGCGGCAAAACTGCAAAGGCAGTAAAGAAAGTCGCAGCCAAGAAAGCTGTTGCGAAAAAAGCGCCTGTAAAAAAGGTGGCGAAGAAAGCAGCAGTCAAAAAGGTAGCTAAGAAAGCTGCTGGTCCACGTCTCTTTCCTACGAAGGCAGAACTCGAAGCGCTTAAAGTTGCGCGCGCTGCCGCAGAAGCAAAGAAATCTGCTGGCCGTAAATTATTTCCTACGAAAGCAGAACTCGAAGCACGTCGCTTAGCAGAACTCGGCCAAAGCGCTCCTGTCATTTCGGCAAAGCCTGCGCTCGATAAATCAGGCAAGCCCATCATCACAAAAATTGATGGTGAAGAAGTCGAGCTCGAAGAGATTGAGCTAGAAGATGTAGAAACTCTCATCGAAGAAGTCAAAGAAATTATTGAAGAAGAGAAAGATAATGAAATTCGCGTCGTTAATGTCGCTGAAGAATCTACCAACGAAGAGAATGCTTTCACTATTAAGGATTCTGAAGAAGATGACGCCCCTGCTCAGACGGTACTCACAGCTGGCGCAACAGCAGATCCGGTTAAGGATTACCTCAAGCTCATCGGTCGCGTACCGCTCCTCAACGCAGAGCTCGAAGTAAAGCTCTCACTCGAGGTCGAAGCTGGCCTATTTGCAGACGAGATCATCACTCACGACAAGAAAATTGATAAGAAGTACAAGCGTGAACTCGAGCAGATCGTCTTGATCGGAAAGCGCGCGAAGAATCATTTGCTCGAAGCAAACCTGCGTCTCGTTGTCTCACTTGCTAAGCGCTATACCGGCCGTGGAATGCTCTTCTTGGACCTCATTCAAGAAGGAAACCTTGGCTTAATTCGCGCCGTAGAAAAGTTCGATTACACCAAGGGTTACAAGTTCTCGACCTATGCCACTTGGTGGATCCGTCAGGCGATTACTCGCGCGATGGCAGATCAGGCCCGCACCATCCGTATTCCAGTGCACATGGTGGAAGTCATTAACAAGCTTGCTCGTGTGCAACGTCAGATGCTTCAGGATCTTGGTCGCGAACCGACCCCAGAAGAGCTTGCTAAGGAATTAGATATGACACCTGAAAAGGTGGTCGAAGTTCAAAAGTATGGTCGCGAGCCAATCTCACTTCATACTCCACTTGGAGAAGAAGGAGATTCAGAGTTTGGTGATTTGATTGAAGACTCCGAGGCGATTGTTCCGGCTGACGCCGTTTCATTTACCTTGCTTCAAGAGCAGCTCCACTCGGTCCTCGATACTTTGTCCGAACGTGAGGCCGGCGTTGTAGCGATGCGTTTTGGTCTCACCGATGGTCAGCCAAAGACACTTGATGAGATTGGAAAGGTCTACGGCGTTACTCGTGAACGTATCCGTCAGATCGAATCCAAGACCATGTCCAAGCTTCGCCACCCATCTCGTTCCCAAGTTCTCCGCGATTACCTAGATTAAGAAAGATTAAGAAGAAAATGTCAGAGGAGAAAATCACACTTCGCATAAAGCCCAACGGTGCCATTCGCGTTAACGGCACCGTTGATTTTGTTGATGAGAATGGCGTTGTAGTCGATACCAAATCTGATTTCTCAATTTGTACCTGCGGAAAATCAAAAGAGAAGCCAGTCTGCGATGGATCGCATAAGGAAAATAAAGAGTAAAGATTTAGCGATTATTGCTACGTGCCGACAAATTCAGAATTGGTGATGTGGCGCTAGAAGGTAAATAGTTTGCGCTTGTAGGGGTGAAAGTTGCGGTAACAGCGAAGAGCCCATGAGAGCTGGGTCGCCAATCGCAGTAAGCGAATCCTGCTGCGGATAGTATTTTTATACATCCAGGAATCTTCTTGCCTCTAAAGTAGAAGGTGACTTTTCCGGCAACGCTGACTGTTGCCTTTATTCGAGTGACGGCTCGATAGGTGGCCGTTGTGAGGCCGCTATTTAAGGCTAGCGAAAGCGAGGTAGTGCCTGCATTTGTCGTAAATGTAGTTCCATTGCTCCACGGCGAATTTCCGTAAGTTGCTAGGTCACCAACCGCCATCATTTTTACCACGTAGGTCGTACTGGGAGTGAGTCCAGTAAAAGTAGTTCCAGTGCCGATTGCTCCGGTCGTAATGGTTCTGCTGTCAATAAAAGTTGTTCCGTCGCTGGCGTAAAGATAAGAAAGATAAGAAGAGGCATTTGCCACCGCAGTATCAATAATCGTGACGGTATCTGCGCTCTTTCCACTAATTACAGGAGCTGCTGGAGTTGCAAGGGGATTGAAATTGGATCGGACTGAGTTATAGGCGCTAGTGACCTGTGACGAAGTTAGGGCTGCGGCGTAAAGATCGAATTGTCCGAGTTTAAAATTACCGTATGCACCGGAGCCCATATTTGTCCCGGAAGTAGAACCGAATCCATAATAAAGACCAACGCTATTTTCTACCCATGAAGTTGAACGCGCGCAGCCGGTTAATTGACCGGCCTGCGAACCATTGACATATGCGGTCATGATTTGTGTTGGTTGGTCATAAGTAAAGCCCACATAGTTCCAGGTATTGAGGGAGATGGATACATTTGAAGTTATCTGAGAGCAGTTCCAGACTCTAAATTTTAAGACTCCACCGGTTAATTCAATCTGAGTGTCATGCCAAGAATTATTTATCGTCGTTGTACCCAATTCATCGAATATAACTCCATCACCAGTGGGATATATGTATACGAAGGCCGAAACGGTTTTCTCCGAACTCACACCTCTTGCGTGAAAAGTAGGGGAGAGATCGGTGCTCGTGACTGCGTATTGGCTACTTGATCCGAGAAAAGTTACGACTCCGCCCGAAACCGTCGGGCTATTTGCAAATGTTGCATTAGTTAGACCAGCTGCATCCGTCATTCCCCCAGCAGAAATCGTGCTTGCGTTGTATTCAACAATGGGAGTGGGGTTGCTTAATAAGGGTGCCGCGAAGGCACCTTCTTGCGGGGCCAGATATGCCGATAAGAAAAGACCAAGTATTAGCACCTTGGCGAAACTTTTCATGGAGGTGAGTCTATTTCACCTGACTAGGGCTCTTTAAAAGTGATTTATTGCGCGTCAGAAGAGACTTCAACGAGCTTGTTGGTCTCATCTTGAATTGCCTTTACTACAGGCTTGAGGCCCTCGGCATATTCCTTGGCGTGATGCGCGCAGAAGAGAAGCTCACCACCGCTCATCAAAGTTGCACGAACGTAGGCCTGAGCTCCGCAACGATCGCAACGATCGACAGCATTGAGCGGTGTTTGTTCGAGAACTAGTTGCTCGGTCATATCGCTCCTTATTTACATTCGTGAACCTCTGGTGAGGTTTCATTGAGGGGAACATCAAACCATGAATGCTTTATTCCCCGCTCGCTAAACGGGCGATATTTGCGCTCGGGAGTGTCCATATTTAGTGAGATATTCCTCAGAGAGCGGAAATAGAGCTCAATCTGCTCGGATATCCCAAGGATTAGCGGAGCGAGGCGATAACCTCTGCCTCCATGGCTAAAGACGATAAAGATTCCACGACAGCAAACGGATATTCCGCTAAAGATCTCGCTGTCCTTGAAGGTCTAGATGCCGTTCGCAAACGTCCTGGTATGTATATCGGTACTACCGATTCACGCGGATTGATGCATTGCCTCTGGGAAATTATTGATAACTCAGTAGATGAAGCTCTCGCAGGACATTGCAAGAATATTGAAATTAATCTTGAGTCAGATGGTTCTGTTGAAGTTCATGATGATGGTCGCGGCATACCTGTCGATAAAGAACCTAAGACTGGACTTACTGGTGTTGAAGTAGTTATGACCAAACTCCACGCAGGTGGAAAGTTTGGCGGGGGATCCTATGCAGCATCTGGTGGTCTCCACGGTGTGGGCGCTTCTGTTGTAAACGCACTCTCTTCCCGACTCGATGTCGAAGTCGATCGCGATGGCAAAATTTATTGGATGTCATTCCAGCGCGGTAACGCAGGTATTTTTGATGGCGATGGGCCGAAAGCTACCTTTGAAGAGAAGTCGGGTCTTCGTGTAATTGGCAAAGTCGCCGCAAAAGTGACCGGTACCCGCATTAAGTACTGGGCCGATAAGCAGATTTTCTTAAAGGAAGCAGAGCTCAGCATTGAAGATATTTATGCTCGCGCCCGTCAGACTTCTTACCTCGTCCCTGGCCTCACTCTTATCGTCAATGACAATCGCACAAAGCAGAAGTCATCTGAGACTTTCTTCCACAAAGGTGGAATTTCTGAGTTCTGTGCATTTTTGCGACCAGATGAAGCCATTGGTGAAGTAATTCGAATTTCTGGTGAAGGCAATTACACCGAGACCGTTCCCGTTCTCGACGATAAGGGCCACATGATGCCGACCGAAGTCGAGCGCGAAATGGGTGTAGACATTGCGATGCAATGGGGAAATGGTTACGACACCACACTCTCTTCATTTGTAAATATCATTTCAACACCAAAGGGTGGCGCACATATTCAAGGATTTGAACGCGCAATCACTAAGGCATTTAATGATGCACTTCGCGCAACAAAGACTTTAAAGAACAATGAAGCAGATGTCATCAAAGATGACGTTCTTGAAGGATTGACCGCAGTTGTTACCGTTCGCATGTCAGAGCCACAATTTGAAGGCCAGACGAAGGAAGTTTTGGGCACTGCCGCTGCCACCAAGATCGTTGCAGCCGTCGTTGCCGACCAAATGAAAGCTTTCTTTAGCACCACCAAGCGCATCGAAAAGGCGACCGGTAAAGCCGCCCTCGAGAAGGTGGCGCAAGCATCTCGTACTCGTATTTCAGCTCGCGCCCACAAGGATCTGCAGCGCCGCAAGAATGCTTTGGAATCTTCTTCACTTCCTACCAAGCTCTCAGATTGCCGTAGCGATGACACCAGTCGCACCGAGCTCTTTATCGTTGAGGGCGACTCAGCGCTCGGCACCACAAAGGCTGCCCGTAACTCCGAATTCCAAGCAATCCTCCCTATTCGCGGAAAGATTTTGAATGTTCAGAAGGCATCACTTTCTCAGATGCTTGAGAACAATGAATGCGCATCCATCATTCAAGTAATCGGCGCTGGCTCTGGCCGCTCCTTTACCCTCGATGATGCTCGATATGGTCGCGTGATCCTGATGTCTGATGCTGATGTCGACGGCGCCCACATTCGTTGCCTCCTCCTCACATTGCTCTATCGCTACATGAAGCCACTCATCGAAGATGGTCGCGTCTTTGCTGCGATCCCACCACTTCATCGCATTGATGTTGTGGGCGGAAAGCGCGGGGAAGTTCATTACACATATTCCGATGATGAAATGAAGAAATTAACTGCCGATCTCACAAAAGCGGGCAAGCGTTGGAAAGAACCTATCCAGCGTTACAAAGGTCTTGGTGAAATGGATGCCGATCAGCTCCGTGAGACCACTATGGATCCCGAGAAGCGCACCTTACGTCGCGTAACAATGAAGGATGCGGTCGCTGCAGAGGCGATTTTCGAACTGCTTATGGGTAACGAAGTAGCACCTCGTAAGGAATTTATCTCTAACGCGGAAATCGATCGCGATCGGATCGACGCCTAGTATTAAGAATTAAAAAAGCCCCTCAATTTTCGAGGGGCTTTTTTGGTTTAACTACGCCAGACGAGTGCGGCGAGGAGTCGCGAAGTTCTTCGCAACAACATCGAGCTCTGTGGAAACTTGAGCACGGATCGCATCTTCTGAAGCCAATAACTTCTTGAGCGCGGCAATCGTCTTGGAGAGTTCTGATTGCTCTGTCTCAAGTTCGAGCTTGCTCATCTTGGTGAGGCGGCGAAGTGGCATATCCAAGATGTAAGTGGCTTGCTCATCGTTGAGTTTGAAGGATTTGATGAGTGATTCCTTCGCGACTGAAGCATCTTCAGAGGCGCGGATAATCTTGATGACCTTGTCGATATCAATAATTGCTTTGAGCAATCCATCCACGAGGGTCAGGCGAGCTTGTGCTTTGCCCTTGCGATACTCAGAGCGACGGCGAACAACTTCAATCCGGTGATCGATGAAGACCTGAAGGAGTTCTTTAAGGCCAAGTGTCAGCGGCTTGCCATTTACGAGGGCGACCGCGTTGACCGAGAATTGATCTTCCATCGGCGTGAGCTTGTAGAGCTTCTCGAGAATATCTTCAGCTTCATAGCCATTCTTAATCTCCACAACCACTTTGGTGCCTTGCTGACCATCGGAGAGATCGATGATGTCGGAGATCCCTTGGATCTTCTTGGCTTTCACCAAGTCCGCGATCTTCTCTACGACTTTCTCAGGGCCAATGTTGTAAGGGAACTCGGTGATCACGATGCCCATTTTGCGAGAAGTGACTTTCTCAATCACGGCAGTAGCGCGAACTTTGAACGATCCACGGCCGCTTTCATATGCTTCGGCAATTCCTTCGAGGGCTGAAATTTCTCCACCTGTAGGAAAATCTGGTGCCGGGACAAACTTCATGAGCGCCTTGAGAGTGGCCTTGGGATTATCAATTAAGTGCTTAGTTGCTGCAATAACTTCTCCGAGGTTATGGGGAGGCATATTTGTTGCCATACCCACTGCGATACCCGTGGCACCGTTAACAAGAAGATTAGGGAAAGCCGCTGGAAGAACGTTTGGCTCTTGGAGCTGGCCATCGTAGTTAGATCCAAAATCAACGGTGTCTTCATCGGACTCATCGACCATTGCCATTGCTGGGGTAGCAAGACGAGATTCGGTGTAACGCATTGCGGCGGGGCCGGCATCTAGGGAGCCAAAGTTTCCGTGGCCATCAATAAGTGGCAGGCGCATCGAGAATGATTGCGCCATGCGAACCATCGCATCGTAAATCGCGCCATCTCCGTGCGGGTGCAACTTACCCATAACTTCACCAACAACACGGGCACACTTCACATGTCCTTTATCTGGGCGAAGGCCCATATCTGACATCTGATGAAGGATGCGACGCTGTACTGGTTTTAAACCATCGCGGGCATCGGGAAGTGCGCGAGAGTAAATAACCGAATATGCATATTCGAGAAATGATTCAGACATCTCTTGTGAGACATCAATGTCGACGATGCGACCAGGGTTCTCACCAGGTTTTGGAAGAACGGCTTTAGGAGTTTTTGCCATGCGCGTATCTTGCCAAGCAAAGTGCTAATTACTGGGGAGCGACAAGCGGGCGGGAGCCGATTAATGCGACACATTGGCCTGCAAGGTTGGCTCCTGACTCCAAAGCATCATGTAATTCACCATTTGCTGCCCAGATCTGAATAAATCCAGCAGCAAATGCATCTCCAGCTCCTGTGGTGTTGACCACGGTTGTGGGCGATGCAGAAACTTGAATGAGCGGTCCACCGCGATATTGCCCAAGCGCACCATTGCCGCCGCGCTTGATGACAACTGCTGATGCGAAATTGAGAAGGTCTGCAGCTGCTTCCACAGGATTTCCAAACCCAGTAATAAATTGTGCCTCTTCTTCATTAAGAATGATTGCATCCATCATTCCAAGCCATTCACGAACTTTGGCAACGCCTACTTCCAGCAGCACGCCAACAGTCGACGGATCGAAAATAATTCGAATCCCTTGCGCACGAGCAATCTCAATAATTTCTAGGACGCCGGGAAGCGAGAGCGGATTAACTAAAGGGTATCCAGAGAGATAGAGCGCATCGAACCCATCAAGACTTGGAAGATCTGCGGGAGAGAGACCGGAATTGGCGCCAGAATCCGGGAACATCGTGCGTTCACCCAGTGGATCGACCAGGACCATCACTACACCCGTGCTCACTCCCGCAATCACGTTATTGGAATGGTGAACTCCAAGTGTGTTGAGCTCCTCAAGAAGGGTGTGCCCAGCTGCATCATCGCCCACTCGTGCAACGAGAAAAGATTCGGTGCCATTGGCAGCAAGCCACGATGCGACATTTGCCGCCGCGCCGCCACCTTGCGTCGTGATCCTGGCCCGAGTCTCAACGCCTTGCACAATTTCGCGCCCAATAACGGCGGTGACATCCAACATTATGTCGCCGATGCAGAGAATGCGGCTCATGGTTTAAAGAGCACAGGCAATCTGAGCCGCCAAGCGAGAATTGGATTTAATGATGTCGATATTTACTCGAAGTGATTCACCGTTGCTGGCGGTATGGAAATGCTCGAGCAAGAATGGCGTGACAGCTTTACCAGTGATGTGGTTCTTCTCTGCTGCGGCAAGTCCCTCGCCCAGAATTTTCTCATGGAGCGCGAGATCCATCTGATTCTGAACCGGATTTGTCACCACGATAGAACAATTATTTGTTTGGAGCTCAAATCGATTGCGCCAGATTTCTGCGATCTGTTCAACAGTATCGACACGATGCTCAATCTCATATCCAGAGTCAGTGAGATAAAAGCCCGGGAATTTATTCGTTTTAAATCCAAGAACAGGAATAGCAAAAGTTTCTAGTCGCTCGAGTGTGCCCGGAACATCCAGAATTGATTTCACTCCGGCGCAGACAATGACGATCGGAAGAGTGGATAAAGCGGTCAGGTCTGCAGATTCATCGTAGGTATGTCCACGATGGACTCCGCCAAGGCCACCAGTGGCAAAGACTGAAATACCAGCTAGATGTGCGATGTGCGCAGTTGCGGCAACCGTAGTTGCGGCGCTTTGTTTGGACATTTCAATAACAGCAAGATCGCGAGTCGATGCCTTAACAACATTGTCATCGTTGGCGATTCGACCAAGTTGGTCAGTTTCCAGGCCCACATGAATCACGCCATCGATTAATGCGATGGTTGCAGGAGTTGCGCCGTTTTCGCGAACGATCTGCTCAACTTCAACAGCTACCTCATAATTGCGGGGACGTGGAAGCCCATGGCTAATAATTGTTGATTCAAGAGCAACGATGGGGCGATTTTCTGACTTTGCGCGGGCTACCTCGGAGGAATACTTAATCACCTGCGCAGATTACCTCACCGTTGAACTCTTGGTTCTACGGCAAGATAGGGGCATGACTTTCTCCTTGGCCCAGCTTTCGCAATCCATTTTTGCATCGCTTGGGCTTGAAGGGGCTACTGATTCCTTAAATATTGGCCAAACTCCATTCGGACGTGAATGTTTCTTACTCGTCGATGGAATGGGAGCAGAAGTCATTGAAAAATATGCTGAGCAATTTCCGATATTTGGCGAGTTTTCATCGCCACACCAATTGTCGGCGCATTTTCCTTCAACTACCGCTACGAATATTTCATCCGTGGGTACCGGAGTTTTTCCGGGCGTACATGGAATGTTGGGTTACACCGTACGTGTACCGCGAAGTGGAACGCCTGGTCGTCTTCTCAATTCACTGAAGTGGGATGAGCGAGTAGATCCAGTGATGTGGCAACGAACCCCCACACTCTTTGAACGCGCGACAGCTCAAGGGATTCAGGTGTCACATGTTGCTGAAAAACGTTATGAAGGCTCCGGATTCACACAAGCGGCATTGCGAGGAGCAAAATATCTGGGAGCTAATGGAATTCCGGATTTAGTTGCCGAGACCGTCAGATCTTTGAAGGCGACACCTTCCTACACATATTTATACATCAACAATCTCGATCATGCCGGCCATGAACATGGAGTTGGTTCTACCGAGTGGCTAAGTGCGCTGGGGATCCTCTCTGAATTGCTTAAGGGATTGATTGCCAAAGTTCCTGCAGGCACGCGTCTCTGGGTCACCGCTGATCACGGAATGATCAATGTGGGCGATCGGGTTGTGTTGGGCGAAAATAATAAATTGATGCAGAACATCACATTGCTAGGTGGTGAGCCGCGCGCGAGACATCTTTATGTCGCCGAAGGAAGCGAGAGCGATGTACAAGGGGAGTGGCAATCATTTTTTGGTGATCGCATCGATATACGTACTCGGGCGCAAGCTATTTCATCCGGTCTCTTTGGTAGCGATGTGAGTATTGAGAGCGAAGATCGTATGGGAGATCTGATCGCCATCCCACAAGGTGAATTAATTTTGATTGATCCGGAGCGAGTGCCGCAAGAGAGCTCAATGGTGGGACATCACGGAGGATTGACCGATGCGGAAGTTCACATTCCGTTGCTCACTAAAACTATTTAATTTCAGAAAGTCGCGCTCTAACCATTCCTAAGATCAATTTCTCATCGACTTGCCAATCATTGGGAATGCCGATGGTCTTTGCTTTCACATCGAGATCTTTCATCTTGGGGGCGAATTTCGCTAAAACATCTCTACTCCACGGCGCCATCAAAATGTGCTTGGCGGCCACGGTGCAGCCATAGATGTACGCGGTGCCAATTTTGAGCATTGGCTGGTTCCAGGCAATGACGAGCTCGGCTTCGGGGTATTTGGTTGTGATGACTTTAAATATTGCTTTAATCGTCTTGGCTTGAACCGGATTAATGCTTTTGTAATAAGCAGCAGGTGTATCAAATCGCTTCGTTGTCAGAGATCCCCGCGAATACATAACAAGGGCATTGGCGTGGGCTTGGCTAAATCCATAATTTTCACGGAGGTGGGCTATTTGCTGGGGATATTTCTCATCCGCAATCTCTTTCATGACTCCAAACCAATATTTCATTGGTTCTCCATATTTCTTTTCTATGGAAGGAAAGTGGGCTTCTCGACTGGGATCTTTGGGCATACGTGAAATTATTCTGCGTAATTATCCGGATCGTCGACCGCTTTGGAAGAACCGCCAAACATAATGTCATCCCAAGAAGGGAGTTTGGGGCGCGACTTAACGCCATCTGATCTCTCTTCGGGCGCAACCTCTTCGAATTCTTCAATCTCTAAATCTAAAACTTCAATGACTTCATCATCACTTTCAATGACTTCAATCTCTTCGCGCACAGCTACTAGGCGCGGTGCAGGCGGTGGAATGTGAGTCGGGTATGTCATGGAAGGAGGAGGTGTTGCGCCATCTTGTGGATAGACCATTCCATGTGTTGGTGTCCGAGGACGTTGCTCGCGCTCTTCGCCGGCAATCCATCTGGCGTCATCATCTTGGGCGATGAGTGTGTGACGAGCTGAATCAAATGCCCATTGAGCAGTGCTCATACCCTCGCGAGATGGGAAATGAAGAATGATTGACCAGGAACCATCGTGATTGCGATGGGTATTCCATTCCACGCCCTCCATATCAACTCCATGACTCATGAGTTGAGATTGCGCAGCTTCAGAAAGTGTTTGGGAATTTCCTTCGCGGCGAAGTGGTGATTTGAGAGCTTGCTCGATCACATATGCGCGCTCTTGCAGAATGGGGCCAGAAAACTTTTCAATCTTTTCGGCTGACCAATCTGTCGTGCGGACAATTGCATCGATAGTTTCACCAGAGCGAAGCCGGGATTGGATATCTTTTACTGTTACTTCCGAACGCTCTGAGTTGAGATCCACGACTGCGGCAAGCCGAGGTTGATTCACAGTCGCTCGTAATGTGTCGCTAATTCGTACGGTGAATTTTTCTCCACCTTGAGATGCCAGCTCGAGCTCAGAACCATCTTCTGATCGCCCAACCAATCGCAGATCGGTCTTCTTATCTCCTGTTACATCATCGCTCACGAGGAAAGAGTGCCACAGTCGTCCCTAAAAACAGGGGATTGGTGGGCCATCAATCCGAGATGGATTAAGTTTTAGCCATGAAGAGCTCGAATTTTGATGAACTATTAGACCTGGCGATAGGTGCGGCAAAGGCCGCCGGCGAACTTCTGAATACTCGCCCCACAGTATTTGATATCAGTCAGAAAAGTTCGGCCGTGGATTTCGCTACCCAGATGGATATTGCCAGCGAGAAGTTAATTGTCGAGCGAATTCTCGCCGCTCGCCCTGATGATGGAATTATTGGTGAAGAGGGGAGCGATCGCGCAAGCACTTCTGGCTATACCTGGGTCATTGATCCCCTAGATGGAACAGTCAATTACTTCTATGGAATGCCTGGGTGGAATGTGAGCATCGCCGTAAAAGATGGCGATGGCGTTGCTGCTGCTGCGGTCTATGCGCCATCCATTAATTCATTGTGGACAGCCACTCGTGGCGGCGGGGCATTTCTCAATGGCCTTGCGATCTCGTGCAACGATCCGATCACACTAGATCGTGCGCTTATCGGAACTGGATTTAGTTACGACTTAGGAAAACGCCAAGAGCAAGCATCCCTTGTTGCTCGATTGATTCCACTGATTCGTGACCTTCGTCGAAATGGCGCAGCTGCTGTAGATCTTTGTTCTATAGCAATGGGAGCCCTTGATGGTTATTACGAAATAGGACTCAAAGAATGGGATCTAGCGGCAGGGGGATTGATCGCTAGCGAAGCTGGAGCAATCATTTCTGGTCGCGCAGGTGGGCCGGCGGGCGAGGAGATGGTTATCGCCGCGGGGCCCGCACTTCACGCTCGATTGATCGCAGAGATCGGGTAGGGGCCGACTCCGAATTGGTCTGCCACGCTTGATTGTGGCAAGATACGGGTTCGCCGATCGGCAGCGACCTATTAATCCAGGTGTGGGCAGATTGTCTTTGCGAAACTAGAAAAGGGCCTCACATGAACACTCTCGACGCAGTAGATGCTGCTTCCCTCCGCACCGATGTAATCAGCTTCCGTTCCGGAGATGAGATCAAGATTCACGTTCGTGTTATTGAAGGCAGCAAGTCACGTATCCAGGTTTTCCAAGGAATTGTTATCCGCCGTCAGGGTTCTGGCATCCGCGAGACATTTACCATTCGCAAGCTTTCCTATGGAATCGGCGTAGAGCGCACATTCCCAGTACACACTCCTGTTATTGAGAAGTACGAAATGGTCCGTCGTGGCGATGTTCGTCGCGCCAAGCTTTACTACCTTCGCGATCTTCGCGGTAAGGCTGCAAAGATCAAGGAGCGCCGTGGCGCTAACAACGAGTTCATCGTTGAAGAGACACCTGTTGTTGTGAAGACTCCTGTGGCCGAAGCACCAGTTGTTGAGTCAGCTCCGGTTGTTGAAGAAGTTATTGAAGCTCCAGTTGCCGAGGTAGTTGCAGAAGCAACTCCTGAGACAACTCCAGAAGCTTAAGTCTCTTCACTCTCCCGACTTAGATGAAAACCCCGCCGAAGGGCTCGCTTCTTCGCGAACTACCAGTCATCGTTGTTGCTGCACTTATCGTCTCTATTCTTGTAAAGACCTTCCTGATTCACTTCTTCTATATTCCTTCTGGGTCTATGGAGAACACTCTCCAAGTGGGCGATCGCATTGCGGTCAACAAACTTGCTTCCTATTTCAGTGATATCAAACGTGGTGAAGTCGTTGTATTCCGAGATCCCGCACAATGGCTTGGGGCAGCTCCAGTCGAGGTCAACAAGGGCCCAGTGGAATACATCAAAACTGGATTAGTTGCCGTAGGAATTCTTCCTGATCCTGCCAAGCAATATTTAATCAAGCGGGTTATTGGCGTCGGCGGGGATACCGTTATGTGCTGTGATGCCAAAGGGCGACTTGAAATTAATGGCACATCCATCAACGAAAATTATATTTACGCCGGCAACAAGCCATCCGATTCAAATTTTAAAGTGACCGTTCCCAAGGGATTTATCTGGGTTATGGGCGATCATCGTGGGGCAAGCGCGGATTCCCGCTTCCATACCGATGATGTTCACAAAGGAATGGTTCCGCTTTCATCTGTTGTGGGGCGCGCAGTCGAAGTTGTCTGGCCGCTCAACCACATTAAATTCCTCTCTGTCGGAAGCGATCTTTCGAAAGTTGCAGTTAAGACCACAAAGTAATGGCGATCATTGAGCGCACCCTTGTTGATGCCGGAATGCGATCAATCGCAGGAGTCGATGAAGCTGGACGTGGACCGTGCGCCGGGCCCCTCGTATTAGCGGCCGTAATTCTTAAAGATCCTTTTTCACCAGCCTTATCTAAAGTGAAAGATTCAAAAGCCCTTACCGAGAAAGTTCGAGAAGAGCTTTTCGAAGTGATTATCGAGCAATCAGCGGCCCATTCCATAATTGAAATTAGCGTGGCCGAGATCGATTCCTTCGGCCTTCATAAATCCAACATAGAAGGAATGCGTCGCGCCATCGGATCTCTTGGAAAAACGCCTGACTATGTATTAACTGATGGGTATGCCATACCAGGTCTTGCTCTTCCGAATTTAGCAGTGTGGAAAGGTGATCAAGTAGCGATATCCATTAGTGCTGCTTCGATCCTTGCCAAAGTCACTAGAGATCGCATCATGATCGAACTCGATAGGCAATATCCTGAATATGGTTTAGCCAAGCACAAGGGTTACATCACTGCTGCGCATACCGCGGCATTGGAGAAGTTTGGGGCAACGCCTGTGCATCGCAGATCTTTTGCCAATATTGCTGCGCTTATTAACAGAGGCTGATCTTCCACATATTTTATTAAGTCGTTTTCTTACTTTCACATAAATCAATACCTTCCTCATCTTATGGTTACTAAACAAGAGATCGGGGCTCTCGGCGAAGAGCGTGTAGCAAAATATTTATTGGACAATGGATGCCGCGTCATCGATCGAAACTGGCGGATTAGAGAAGGCGAAATTGATCTTGTTGGCCTGACTCCCGAAGGAGCCTTTCTTTTCGTTGAAGTAAAGACGCGATCATCGAATCATTTCGGACACCCTTTGGAAGCAATAACTCCGATAAAGGCGCTACGTATGCAGCGATTGGCACTTGCATGGTTAACGCTTAATAACCACTGGGGAAGTGATTATCGAATCGATTGCGCAGCCGTCTTTATCGGGAGGAATCAAGAAGGAGAGATTGATTACCGAAAGGGAGTTTTGTAATGACTCTGGCGAAAGTAAAGACAGTGACATTGGTAGGTTTAGAAGGTCACTCCATAGAAGTAGAAGTTGATATTTCTGATGGGCTCCCCGGTTATACCTTGTTGGGTCTCCCCGACGCCGCACTCTCCGAATCACGCGATCGGGTGCGATCAGCTTTAGTAAATTCAGGAGAGATTTGGCCTAATAAGAAAGTTACCGTCTCGCTCTCTCCCGCTTGGCTACCCAAGAGTGGTTCAAGTTTTGATTTGCCGATTGCCATCGGAATATTAATGGCGCAGAACGTTCTTCCCGATTTTGAGGGAGAATTTTTCATCGGTGAGCTTGGATTGGATGGAGCGATACGGACTGTGCGAGGTGTTTTGCCTGCAGTGTTGGCTGCAAGAAAGTTTGGCGCAAAGCGAGTTTTTGTTCCAGCTGATAATTTTTCGGAGTCGCAATCCGTAGCCGGGATTGAAGTTGTCGCTGTGGCGCATTTAGGGGAGGTCACAAGATTTCTTCGAATGGGCAAATTTCCACCATGTGCAGAGGTTCAGAAGCTTGATCTTCATCTGAGAAATCTCGATCTGTGCGATGTTGTGGGACAAGTAGATGCAAGACGGGCAATTGAAATTGCTGCAATTGGTGGCCACCATCTTTTATTCATTGGCCCGCCAGGAACCGGAAAGACCATGTTGGCCGAACGAATTCCCTCAATCCTGCCACCACTGACGTTGGATCAATCATTAGAAGTCGCAGCGATACATTCGATTGCCGGTTCCTTAAAAGCGGGGGTGGCGATAACAGATGTTCCACCTTTTGTCTCACCGCACCACACAACGACTCCCACTGCCATGGTTGGGGGAGGATCGCATCAAGTGAGACCAGGGGCATGCTCACTCGCCCATCAAGGAATTCTTTTCATCGATGAAGCACCAGAATGTGGGAAAGGTGTACTGGATTCGTTACGCCAGCCTTTGGAATCTGGTTCGGTAACGATTACACGTGCAATTGGTTCAGTGACATATCCATCTCAATTCATGCTTGTACTTGCCGCCAATCCTTGCCCATGTGGGAAATTCAGCGGCAAAGGAAGAAGTTGTATCTGTTCTTCACTAAGTATTCGAAGATATCTTCAGAAGATCTCTGGGCCGTTATTGGACCGTATCGATATTCGAGTTCACGTTGAGCCCCCCAGTAGGAACGAGATGGCTTCACCCGATCTTGGAGAATCTAGCGAAAGCGTCCGAGCTCGGGTCATTAAGGCCCGCGAGCGATCACGAGTACGAAATCAGGCACACGGCTGGCTACTCAATTCCCAAATTCCACCGAGCCAATTACGTAAAAAATTTCGAGCAGAGAAGGAAGGCATGAATTTTCTTCATATTGAACTGGATAACGAAAGATTAAGCGCTCGAGGTTTTCACAAAGTTTTGCGAGTGGCGTGGAGTATTGCGGATGCAAATGAACACGAAGCCCCAACCCTTAAAGATGTGCAAGATGCATATTCCCTCAGAACGGGAATGGAGGATTTCGAATGAGCAATCGGGCTGCACTGTTCGCGGCAATTGAAGGTGGTTCTTCATTTTGGTCAAATGAAATATCTACTCGCGGAGCAGACGAAGTATTTTCCCGCCTGGTAGGAGGTGCATACCCAGATAGGAATTCTGCCTTAAAGATTAGTGAGCGCTTGCTTTCCATTAGGGGAGAGGAAGTGCTCGCGGAAATTAACTCTGGGGGGAATTTCTTCATCACGCCAGAGGATGTCGATTGGCCTTTGAGACTCAATGATTTGAGTGCCATTCCTCTTGGGCTAATCGGGAAAGGCAATCGCAACTATTTGTTGGAGAGTGCGCAATCAATATCAATTGTGGGGACGCGCAATCCCACTTCATATGGAGGTCGAATAGCAGGGGATTTAGCAGCCGGAGTAGTTGATCGAGGCTGGGCGGTCATTAGCGGAGGCGCATATGGAATTGATGCAGCTGCACACAAGGGAGCGCTTGTAAGTGAGGGCGTCACAATTGCAATTTTGGCAGGTGGTACAGAACGTTCCTACCCAGCTGCGAATGAAAGACTCTTTCGCGATATTGAAGAGATGGGACTGATGCTCTCTGAAGTTATGCCAAAAGTTCCTCCCGTTCCAGCGCGTTTCTTGATTCGCAATCGTTTAATCGCAGCATTATCTGCTGGCACCGTTGTGGTGGAAGCAGCATTTCGCAGTGGATCGCTTCGGACCGCCCGCGAAGCCGCTGAAATCTTTCGCCCAGTAATGGCAGTGCCTGGTCTCATCACTTCACCCACAAGCGAGGGTTGTCATAGATTGATAGGAGAGCGCTGCGCTGAACTGATCACTTGTGCAGCAGATATCTTTGAATTGGTAATGCCTCTGACATCCAAGTGAGAGAATTAAGCCATGAGTTCAGAGACGACAGAGCATCGCGCGGGATTTGTCGCGATCATTGGTCGTCCAAATACTGGCAAATCAACCTTGGTAAATGCCCTTGTCGGCAAGAAGATTGTTATTACCTCACCTCATCCCAACACAACCCGCAACCCGATTCGCGGAATTATCTCGCGGCCTAATTTCCAGATGATTGTCGTGGATACACCAGGAATACATAAGCCAAAGACTTTGCTCGGTACGCGACTTAATGCGATGGTGAGTGAGAATCTTGAATCTGTTGACGCAGTTTTGATCTGCTTGCCTGCGGACGAAGAAATTGGTGCAGGCGATGAATTTATTGCGCGCCAAGTGGCCAAGCAACGTCGTGTCTTTGTTGCAGTGACCAAAATTGATCGCGTAAAGAAGGAAGAGTTGATTGCCAAACTCCACTCAGTAAATGAATTCGCAGCTAAGACCGGATTAACTCTCACCGAGATAGTTCCGATCTCTGCCAAGGAATTAGATCAGACAGATTTGGTATTGGAGCTTCTTGCCAAGCAGTTACCCGTGTCGCCATCGCTCTACCCAGAGGACATCACTACTGATCAGGCTTCAGAGCTAACAATCACCGAGTTAATTCGGGAAGCAGCAATTGAGAATTTATATGAAGAGCTTCCACACTCAGTAATGATTACGATTGATGAGATGGCCAAGCGCGAAGGAAAGAATTTCTACGATATTCACGCCACATTGCATGTAGAGCGAGACAGTCAAAAATCCATCATTATTGGACCACAAGGCTCTCGTCTCAAAGATATTGGAATTAGAGCACGTGGCTCTATTGAGACATTTTTGGATGCCAAAGTTTATTTGGGCTTGCACGTCAAAATTTCTAAGGAATGGCAGCGTGACCCTAAAGCGCTAGCGCGTATGGGATTTACTGAGAGTTAGTTTTCATTTTGCGGCTTGCGAAATAAGAGCCAATCAATACAAGAGGCAAACCTAAATAAGTTCCCAGCGTCGGATGTTCGTTATGGAAAATAATTCCTAGAACCACAGCAAATGCGGTGTTGAGATATGTGACCAGCGAGGCTCGAGCCGGGCCAATGTCCTTGATCAAAATGAAGAAAATGACAAAAGCTAGAGCTGTAGGGAAGAGGCCGAGGGCAGTGAGGGCCACTATCGATTTTCCAGAAATCATATGATTTGGTAATTGGAAAAGGGCGATAGGTAAGTAGAAAATCGCAGTCATTGTCATTGCAATGCCATTGATGGCGATTCCGTCAATATGTGGAATCTTCTGATTGATCATTATCACTGACCAGGCATATGTAACCGCTGGAATTAGCACCATGATGATGGAGAGAAGATCGGCTTTTCCGGTAAGACTTTCTACGCCAACAACAAGAACAATTCCAATAAATCCGATCAAAATTCCGAAAAGGCGAGAACTGTGCCAAACCGTTTTATCGCCCTTTAACGAGGCCAAAATGGTGGACCAGATAGGAACTGTGGCAATCAAAAGCCCGGCAAGTCCAGAGTTAATGTGCTTCTCCGCATTGGTAATCAAAATCCAAGGGATAAACATTTCGCCGATGGCATAAGGCAAAATATATTTCCAGGCTTTGAGTGCGGGTTTAAGAGTTCCCCGTTTTGCGGCGACTGGGATCAAGACGGCGGCACCGATAACAGTTCGGGAGACGACAACTAGCGAAGCCGGAATTGCGTCATCTACCAAGAGTGCGATGAGTAGATAAGGGATTCCCCAAAGGAAGCCCGTACCAAGGAACATGAACCAACTCTTGCGTGACATGAAATAGCGACCTAACTAATTAATTTTTACGTGAATCGATAATTGATTGATACAGCTCTTGGGTCTGATCAGCAATTGCTTGCCAAGCGAAATCCTTGATGGCTCGCTCACGGCCAGCCTTTCCATATCGCTCCAACTTATCAGGGTCGAGCATAAGTTCGTTGATCTGAGAAGTGAGCGATGCCTCAAATGCCTGCGCATTACCCGTGTAATCAACTAGATCACCCGTTATTCCCTCATCGATGACTTCCGGAATTCCACCAACGCGTGAGGCAAGAACTGCAGTTTCACATGCCATGGCCTCCAAATTCACAATTCCCAGCGGTTCGTAAACAGAGGGGCAAATAAAGAGGTCTGCGCTGGAAAGTAAAGAGCGAAGTTCTGGTTGAGGCAACATCGTCTCTTGCCACCACACATTAGATCGCTCTTTCTGTAAGTCAGCGATAAGAGCTGCGACTTCTGATCCGATTCCAGGTTCGTCGGGGCTTCCAGCAGCGATCAGTAATCCAATTTCAGAGTTTACTTTCTTCCATGCGCGAAGCAAATGACTCAATCCCTTTTGACGAGTAATGCGTCCGACGAAAATTACATATCTGCCGGTGATGCCCAATCGATCAAGTAAATCTTGGTCAGGGGAATGGAAATACTTCTCGGTATCGACTCCGTTGAGAATGGTGTGCACTTTATTTGGATCCAAATCCGGATAGGCACGGAGCACATCACCACGCATTCCATTGGAGACAGCGATAATGGCATCGGCAGATTCATATGCAGTTTGCTCAGCCCAAGAGGAGAGGCGATATCCGCCACCTAATTGATCTGCCTTCCATGGACGATCCGGTTCGAGTGAATGAGCAGTGATCACATGAGGGATGCCATGCAA
>CANFRP010000021.1 GCA_947449535.1 Actinomycetota bacterium
CTTAATCCCTGGAATACAAAACCATTAATTTCAATAACTGGAACAAGGGCGCCATCAATAATTTCTTCATGAGTTACAAAATCACTGTTATGAGTTAACTCATGGAGCGCATTAATCTCATTATCAATAAAGAGAAGAAGCACTTGCGCTACATCATTGCAAGGTAGGTCATGTGGATTGCCGCAGCTCATGATTTATCCTCCTGTTCGTCATCAGGAGTTTGTGGGCTTGATATGGAAAGTTTTGTAGTGCCATTTCGGGCAGCGCCATTCATTCCGCGCGATTTAGCAAAGTCGGCAAGTGATTCCCGGAGCAATTTGCGCCCACGGTGAAGCCGAGACATCACGGTGCCGGCAGGAATTCCAAGAATCTCTGCAATCTCCTTATAGGAATAACCCTCAACATCGGCGTAATACACGGCCATCCGAAATTCTTCTGGTATCTCCTCCATCGCAAGCTTCACATCGCCATCAGGCAAATTCTCAAGAACTACATCTTCAGCTGATTTACCTTGATCGCTTGTGTGACTAGACGCGCGCGCTAATTGCCAATCTTCCACTTCGGTTCCGGAGATTTGCGGACGTCGCTGATCCTTGCGATAAGTATTGATAAAAGTTGTGGTGAGAATTCGATATAACCAAGCTTTGAGATTGGTGCCATCTTGATATTGATGGAAAGCAGTGAAAGCTTTGGCATAGGTATCTTGAACTAAATCTTGGGCATCATGCGGATTCTTGGTGTAACGCATCGCAGCGGCGTATAGCTGGCTGGTGTATTGCATGGCATCGCGCTCGAAGCGTGCAACCCGGTCTGCAGCAGATTCAGGCTTCGAAGTTGTAGTTGCGATATCCGATGACATTAATAACGAGTTTACTGCCATCCCCATCGCTCCCTTCGCCAAAAAGCTAGTACTCCGCTAGAACCACGCTCGGGATGGAAATATTCCCAGCGCTTTCTCGGGTGGCTAAGGGGTCGTATGGGCCTAGAAAAGTGTCTGGCTCTCCCCCAGTTCAATCTCCTTAATTAACTCCGGGCCATTGTTTCGGGTGGAATTAACCAAGGTAGCAACAGGATAGGCCGCCAGGTGGGCATCAGGTGCGGCAATTGTGGGATTGGGAATTTCGAAGTTCATTAAATTTCGAATCTCATCAATATTTTTCAAGTCCGGATCTAGCCAAGAATTCCATCGATCCACCGGCAAGAAAGTTGGCATCCGATGATGCACTGTTGCAAGAAATCCAACTGCTTCACGAGTAATAATCGATGCGCTCTCATGGACTTCGCCATTGCTATCAACCCATTGATCCCATATTCCGGCCAGTGCAAGAGTTTTGAATTGATCAGAGTTCTTCCCCGGTAATGAAGAGTGTATAAAGAAAGGCTGCTTTGTCTCATACTTTCCTAATTCAGTGGCCCATTCGTAATAGCCAGATGCTGGAATTAAACAACGTCGAGAACGAAATGCGTTTCGAAATGTTGGCTTCTCATGAACGCTCTCACTACGCGCATTTATTGC
This sequence comes from Actinomycetota bacterium, assembly GCA_947449535.1. Lineage (GTDB taxonomy): Bacteria > Actinomycetota > Actinomycetes > Nanopelagicales > Nanopelagicaceae > AAA044-D11. The sequence goes on from CANFRP010000021.1 coordinate 1,517, forward strand.
CATCGATTGAGAGCGAAGAGCTTCCGTGGAATCTTTACTCCATGGAGCGATCATTCCCCACGAGAGTGTGGTGAGTTCACGCTGTTGATTGGCATTTTCACGAATGGCATAAATCTGACGAGTAGGAGTCACATTCCAATCACTCGGAAGTGGCAGACCCGAATATCCCGCGGTAATTTCGAATTCCTCGATCAAATCACCGGGCATAGTGGTGAGAGCAAAGCGACCGCACATGGAGCAAGGTTATCTCGCCCTAAGTTAGAATTAGGCATATGAATTCATCAGGCGATGCTGGCTCCGGATCGAGAGCAACACAGGAACTGTGGAGTGCGCCTTTTCGCGGATCACGGCCAGTTAATGCCACCATCGAAATTCCTGGATCCAAGTCTGTAACTAATCGAGCCCTCATTCTCGCTGCGCTAGCTTCAACCCCATCCACACTTCGCAAGCCTCTTCATTCCCGCGATTCTGCGCTAATGATCGCTGGTCTTAAGGCAATCGGTTGCGGCATTGAGCAATTAGCTAATGGGGATTTGGTTGTTACTCCTGAAAAGTTTTACGGCCCCGCATCTGTCGATGTCGGCAACGCTGGTACCGTGATGCGCTTCTTGCCTCCAGTGGCCGCACTTGCCAATGGTCTCGTGCACTTTGATGGCGATCCGCGTTCACACGAACGACCATTAGGTCCTGTTATTGCAGCGCTCGAAGATCTCGGTGTCACCATCGAACATGGTGGACGTTATTCACTGCCACTTACTTTGAATGGCAACGGCTCACTTCACGGTGGATCAATCGATGTAGATGCGACCTCGTCTTCCCAATTTATTTCGGCGCTCCTTCTCGTAGGACCAGCGACTCAAGAGGGAATCACTGTCACTCACACTGGCTCCACTCTTCCTTCGATGCCACATATTGAAATGACGGTGCAGATGCTCCGTGAATTCGGGGCAACAGTTGAGCTCTCTGAACCTGGATCACCCAAACATTGGTGGCGAGTATTGCCAGGTGCACTTCACGGTCGCGACATGGTAATTGAACCTGATCTTTCAAATGCTGCGCCATTTATGTCTGCTGCGATGATTTGTGGAGGCTCTGTCACTGTTAAGGATTGGCCAAAGCAGACCACTCAACCTGGCGATCAGTTGCGCAAGATTTTTGCCGCAATGGGCGCGAAGATTGAGATGAATGATCGCGGTTTAACAATTACTGGTACCGGCGCCATCCACGGAATCGATGTCGATCTCCACGATGTTGGTGAGCTCACTCCTTCAATCGCAGCTGTTGCAGCACTCGCGGATACGCCATCATCACTTCGAGGAATTGGGCACTTGCGTTTACATGAAACTGATCGCCTTGCCGCACTCGCTGCAGAGATCAACGCACTCGGTGGCGATGTCGACGAAGAAGAGACAGCGCTCCATATTTCTCCAGCCCCATTACATGCCGGAACATTCCATTCATATGAAGATCATCGCCTAGCTACTGCTGGCGCAATGATTGGCCTTGTAGTTGAGGGGATGAAGGTCGAGAACATTGCGACCACCCAGAAGACACTTCCAGATTTCCCTGGGGCATGGGCAGATCTGTTGGCGCAGAAATAATGGCTAACTAAAAGATGGCGAAGACCCGAGCACTCACCGAAGAGGATGTGCGCATTCGCCCCGCGAGAAGCACGCGGCCACGCACCAAAGATCGTCCTGATTATTCAGAGGCCGCACAAGCCTTAGTGATCGCAGTTGATCGTGGTCGCACAACTTGTGTGATTGAGGGCGAGGGATCGCACTCAGATTCAAACGACCTAGTAATCACGGCAATGAAGGCACGCGAACTTGGAAAGAAATCTGTTGTAGTCGGTGACCGCGTTGGGTTGGTTGGAGATTTATCTGGCGTTGAAGGATCCCTTGCGCGCATTGTTTCGGTAGCGCCTCGCGTAAATGCCCTGACTCGCACAGTTGATGATGCCGCCAATTTAGAGCGCATGATCGTTGCCAATGTGGATCAGATGGCCATCGTTATCGCTGCGGCTAATCCAGAGCCGAGACATGGTTTTGTTGATCGCGCGCTGGTTGTGGCTTATGACCAACGCATTAAGCCAATTATTATTCTCACTAAATGTGATCTCGACGATGGCGCTGAGTTCATTAGCGCCTATGACTTATTGGATGTGGAAGTTTTCCGTACCCAACGCGGAGCTAATCTCACTGAGATTCGCGAAGTCTTGCGAAATAAGAAGACCGTTCTGCTCGGTCACTCAGGTGTTGGTAAGTCCACGTTGGTAAATGCCCTTGTCGAAAGCGCGGATCGCGCCACAGGTTCAGTCAATGAAGCGACCGGCCGTGGTCGTCACACATCGTCTAGCGCTCTTGCACTTCGACTAGATGGCGATGAGCTCAATCAAGATGGATGGGTAATTGATACCCCTGGTGTGCGCTCCTTTGGCGTTGCTCATGTGGATGTTCAGCGAGTCCTTGGATCCTTCTCTGAATTTGATGAAGCGATTGAACATTGTCCGAAGAATTGCTCTCATAATGAAGCGGCCTGTGCTCTCAATAATTGGCCCGGATTTACTGAAGAGAACAAAGCTCGCTTGGAAAGTTTGAGAAGGCTACTTAAATCTTGAGTTAAACTCTCCATATGAGTTCACGTGGATTTAGCTTGGAAGAAGATCTTGCTCTGGCCCACCAACTCGCAGATTTAGCAGATGAGATCACATTAAAGCGATATCAATCCCTCGATCTCGTTATTGAAACAAAGCCCGATCTCACACCGGTAACCGATGCGGATAAAGCGGTCGAGGTTGCAATTCGCGAATTGCTAACGAAAGAACGTCCAGGCGATGCGATCGTCGGCGAAGAATTTGGCGCACCAATGACTGTGACAAACGGTGAATCTGGAAAGTATTACTGGGTAATCGATCCCATCGATGGCACGAAGAATTTCCTCCGCGGCGTCCCCACCTGGGCCACTCTCATTGGCTTAGTAGATACCAACAATGTCGTCGTCGCTGGCGTCGTAAGTGCCCCTGCGCTCTATCGCCGTTGGCATGCAGCTACTGGAATGGGTGCTCACGTCACCGAAGGTTCTGATCGAAAGTTTTCACCGATACATGTCTCTCAGGTGTCATCGCTTTCTGATGCTTCGCTCTCATATTCAGATCTCGTGGGTTGGGGAGATCGTCGACAGAAATTTATTGACCTCCAAGAGAAAGTTTGGCGCACCCGCGGCCATGGAGATTTCTGGTCTCACATTCTTGTTGCAGAAGGTGCAGTAGATATTGCAGTCGAGCCGCAGCTAGCGATTTGGGATATGACGCCACTAGATATCATCGTGCGCGAAGCTGGCGGAAAGTTCACTAACACCGCAGGCATACCAGGATCACATGGCGGTTCTGGCGTATCCACAAATGGTCTGCTTCATGATCAATTCATCAAAGCGATCAACTAGGCGGCTCGGTAAAGCACATGGGCTTCTTCTCAAAAATATTCCGGCGCAATAAGGCCGCCAATACCCCGCTCATCGCCGAGCCACCACTTCCAGAATTTGAAGAGGTCTTTGAAGTAGAAGAAGTCATCTATAACGAGGATCCGTTGAAGTCAGCGGTTGCTCGAGCGGATGTGAACTCGCCTCACACTGCCGATTTTGTAGAAGAGAACGACCTTAAGACTTTGATTCTCACTCTTATGGTGGGGCTCGATGAGCATCTCGCCCGGATGGTGGAGAAGCCAACTAATCATCACAAAGGGATGCAAGCAGTTGGGATCTTCTTACGAGATGGAAAATTGGCACCGATTGCATTTATGCAATGGAACCAATCTCCGATTCAAGGTCTCGCTGCGCGAATGATTGTTAAAGGTAAATCTCGGACCGTTCTCTTTGGGCCGGCACTTGCGATGGTTCGCAATATCGCGCCATATGGAGCAGATTTCACGGCGCTCATTGAGAGCGCTCACGAGAAGGGAAATATCGTTTATCTCTTAGCGATCGACGGCCTGGCTTATGCCGTCTTTGAAGTAAGCCATAGAATTCAAGAAGTTATCAAAGTTCACTAGTTCGGCCAGTAAAAGAGTGTTTTAATCACCTCATGGAAAAACGTGAACTCACTTTGCCAGATGGCCGTCATGTCGAAGTACTCATAGCGGGAAAGAAATCTTCTGATGCCATTGTCTTTCACCATGGCACGCCTGGTTCTGCCCAGACTTGGAAACATTGGCTGCCAGCTGCGGAGAGTGAGGGCGCCTATGCCATCTCATTTTCTCGCCCTGGTTATGGACTGAGCGCGCGACATAAAGGGCGTCGAGTAATTGATAACTCGCTAGATCTAAAGAATATTCTGGGTCAATTAGGAATCGAACGAATAGTTTCGATTGGTTGGTCAGGTGGTGGTCCCCATGCACTCGCAGATACAACGCTTTCACAATCACTTGCTGCAATTTCAATCGCAGGAGTTGGTGCTTATGGTGTGAGTGATCTCGATTTCCTCGAAGGAATGGGCGAAGAGAACCATATTGAATTTGGTGCCGCAATAAAGGGTGAAGAAGCAATCGATCAGTGGATGCAGGAAAATGCTGGTGGAACTGCGAATGTCACAGGCGATCAGTTGATTGAAGCACTGGGTGGCTTGATCGGCGATGCGGATAAGAGATCACTCACGCCTGAAGTGGCAATGAGCGTTGCGGAAGATTTTAGACACGCACTCTCACTCGGCTACTTCGGATGGTTGGATGATGATTTAGCTTTTGTTGAACATTGGGGCTTTGATATCACTGCAATAAAGCAGCCGGTAGAGCTCTGGCAAGGCGATGAAGATTTCATGGTTCCTCATGCTCATGGCAAATGGTTGGCGAGCAAGATACCGACTTCCAGACTTATTTTTGAACCAGGTGAAGGTCATATTTCACTGGGAGAAAATAAAAAGAGCGCGATCATTATGAGCGCGCTCCAATATTTTAATTAGGAAGATTTCTCGTAACTGTTAGAGTTCAATCCATCCATTGGGAACAAGTTCATCAACCTTCTCTGGTCCCCACGTTCCTTTGAAGTATGGATAAACAGGTACACCCCCGTGAATAACTTTTTCAAGGATTCTCCAGGTTTCTAGCACTGAGTCGATTCGCGTAAAACGCATATGGTCCCCAGCCATGGCTGCGCGAAGTAGGCGTTCGTAAGCCTCTTGTCGATCGCCAAGTGCTGCCGAGAACTCAACATTTAGTTGCACCGGAATCGTATGTAATTTATCGCCAGGCGCCTTCGCCATAAGTTCAATATCCACGCCATCGTTCTTGCCCAGGCGGAATCGAAGAACGTTAGGAGAACCAGCTTGGGTTTCGGCGAAGAGCATGCGCGGAGGTTGCTTGAATTCAACAACAACTTCAAGGACCGTCTCTTTGAGATTCTTGCCGGTACGCATGTAGAAGGGGACTCCAGCCCAGCGCCAGTTATCGACATGAACTACTGCCGCTGCAAATGTCTCGGTATCAGAATTTTTGGCGACGCCCGCTTCATCTAAATAACCAACGTATTGGCCACGGACAATCTCTTCTGGCTCAAGCGTGTCGATAGCACGGAAAACTTTGATTTTCTCATCTTCCATGAATTGCGAAGTGAGATCTGCTGGTGGCTCCATCGCAATAAGTGCGAGAACTTGAAGCAAGTGATTTTGCAATACATCGCGCAGTGCACCAACTTCATCGTAAAACTTACCGCGCCCTTCAATTCCAAAATCCTCCGCCATGGTGATCTGAACGCTATTGATATAGCGTCGATTCCATAGTGGCTCCCAGATGGAGTTTGCAAAACGGAAAATCAAAATATCTTCTACTGATTCTTTACCGAGGTAGTGATCGATACGGTAAATGCGTACTTCTGGAAGTACTGATTCCAAAGAATCTTGCAATTCGATCGCTGATTTCAAATCGCGACCAAAGGGCTTCTCAACCACGATACGTGCGCGATCGGTAAGACCCACTTTGGCGAGCCCCTGAGAGACTTGCTCGAATAATGCTGGCGGAATCGCTAAATAGATTACTGGCTTGATCTTGTCCTTGATTTTCTCTGCAAGATCTACATAAACCTGAGGATCTTCATAGTTACCGACAACTAGATCGAGTTTTGCATCTAGCTTTTGAATGATCTTCTCATCTACATTGGGAATTCGCGCGCGGATAGCCTCAAATGCATTATCGACGAATTGCTTATGATCCCAACGGGTAGAAGCGACGCCCACAACATCGGCATTTAGGCCACCAGTGAGCTCCATGTTATAGAGAGCTGGAAAGAGTTTCTTCTTTGCCAGATCGCCCGTTGCTCCAAAGAGCACAACCACATCTGCCGGAGTTGATTTCTTCTTCCCAAAAGTTGCTGAACCTTTTGCGCGTTTTTCAATTGCCACAGTAACCCTTACTTCTTTGGCTCGACGTGTCCGCCGAATTTCATTCGCATTGCTGACAAGACTTTATTAGCGTAGAGATCTAAGCCTCGAGATGAGAAGCGACCCATAAGTGATGCGCTCAAAACATTGGCAGGTACACCAGCATCGATCGCAGTCTGGACAGTCCAGCGTCCTTCACCGGAATCAGAAACTGACCCTTTGTATGCATCTAGCTCTGGATCTTCAACATATGCCTGTGCAGTGAGATCAAGGAGCCATGATGCGACGACCGAGCCACGACGCCATACCTCTGAAATTTCAGACATATCAAGGTCGTACTTAGTTTCGTTATGTGAACCAACATATGTTGGGTGCTTAATTCCATTGCGCGCGGTGTTAATCAAGTTAAGGCCCTCGGCATAAGCAGCCATTGCGCCATATTCAATTCCGTTGTGAATCATCTTGACGAAGTGGCCGGCACCAACTGGGCCGCAGTGATAGAAACCCTTCTCCGCATTCGAAGGAGCGCCTTCATTTCCTGGCGTGCGTTCTGCCGCTTCAAATCCTGGAGCGAGTGCTTCAAAGATTGGATTGAGGCGATCGACAACTGGCTTGTCGCCACCGATCATCAAGGAATATCCGCGAGCAAGACCGAAGACTCCCCCTGATGTTCCAACATCAACAAAGTTGATGCCCATTTCGCGCAACCAATCAGCGTTGTGAATATCGTCGCGATAGAAAGTATTTCCACCATCGATGATAGTCGCACCCAGATCGAGGTTCTCCGAAACTTTCTTAATAGTCTCTGCGGTGACTTCAGCAGGGACCATGACCCAGACAACTTGTGGATTAGCTGCATTGTTGTATTGCTTGAGGTCAGCTAGTGAGGAGAGGCCTGTAAAACCTTCTGCCGCAACGGCCTTAACGGTGTCGGCATTAACATCGAAGACGCTGATGTTGATAGGAGTCGATGGATCAACATGGCGTTGAATGCGACGAGCGATATTTGCTCCCATGCGGCCAAGACCAACGATGGTGAGTTGTATTGAATCAGACATTTTTCTCTCCCTTAAACGTCATGTTCATTTCTACTGGGCGACTTGAAAATCAGTCATAATGGAAATTTGCCCAACAGATGAATTCTGCCGTAATAACTCGATCGGCATATCCGTACTCCTGCGTAGCGTTTCATGTAATGCCTCACTTTTTGCCTGACCGAGCGCAAAAATGAATGCTTGAGATGTGGCAGCCAGCTGGTTGAGCGAAATCGTCACACGTTGTGCTGGTGGCTTTGGTGAATGCTCGACAATAGCGGCACGGCGCTGCGAAGTCAGAGTTGTGCGATGTCCAGGAAAGCACGATGCCACATGGCCATCTTCACCCATCGACAAAATCACACCATCAAATTGCGCACTGCCGAGGGAGGCGATTAATTGCGCAGAATAATCATCGGCCGCGTCCAGCAAAGTTGAAGTGGATGGCACCTTTACGCGATGGAAAACGCAGAGCTTTGAGATTGTCGCAAATCCTGCGATCAAAGAAGTGTCATTTCGATCAGCTGAATCAAATTCCACAAATCGTTCATCACTAAACCAGATATGTATTTTGCGATCTGGCGAGAGAGATGAAAATTCTGAACTCTGCAATAGGGCGGCTACTGCAGCATCTAACGATTGAACAATCGCCAAGCCTGTGCGACCACCTGTCACAACAACATGAGCATCACGGCCTTGCGACCAAGCGGCAACAATTCCTCCAAGAATTCCGGCAGATGCCTTGGCCAACAATTGGTCGGTATCTGGATTCTCGATAATGTTGATATTCATATACCTGAATTCTACTTTCAGATCTCGGAAATGAAAAAACGGCCCCAAAATGAGGCCGTTTTCGAAGTAATCAAGCGGTTTTGTTAGGCAGCGCGCTTCTTTGCAGCATCAATAGCTGCAGCAATTGATGCTTCCTTCTTCTCGACAAGTGATTCCATTCCTGGAACGACACCAGCGAGAGTGAGCTCGGCGAGAATAATTTCCACATCAGTTGCACCAAGTGCATTAGCAACTAACTTGAGATAGCCAGTTTCGTAATCCCATCCATGGCGAGGTGCGCCCTCGGCATATGAACCACCTTGGGAGATGATGAAAGTGATCTTCTTGCCCTTAAGTCCATCTGCACCAGAACCATCGAGCTGTCCCGGAATAATGATCTGATCAAAATATGCCTTGAGTACTGATGGAACAGACCAGTTCCACATTGGTGTAGAAATCAGGATCTCATCGACGCCGGTGATCTCTTTGATGAGATCTTGGCGGTATTGGTGCTTGGAGACCATTCCAGCAGAGCGAGCATCTTCTGGTGTGTAACCAGCAAAGATCCCCTCACCATCTAGGTGTGGCACTGGTGTGGTTGCGAAATCCTTAACAATGACGGTACCGCCTACATGCGCAGCCTTCCATGCGTTAATGAATTCGGTTGAGATCTTGCGAGAGACTGAGTGCTCTCCGCCTGGGCTAACTTCGATCTGTAATAGTGATGACATCTTTAACTCCCTTATTATTGCGAACATTGTTTAATTGAATTTTCAACTATCTGCTCAACCTATGGCAAAGCGGATTTATTCCCAAGTTGAAAGTGTTAAATCCGATGTGAGATGAAATACCAATCGTTGCAAAATAATTGCAACAAAAAGGCCGAGCGCTTTTGCACTCGGCCATTTTTAATTACTGCTTTACTTCTTTGGTAGCGGGGACAGGATTTGAACCTATGACCTCTGGGTTATGAGCCCAGCGAGCTACCGAGCTGCTCCACCCCGCGTCGGTTAAGAGAACCTTAATCTAAAAACGAGAATAACCCAAAACGAGTTATTTCTGTGCAGCCACCGCAGCCGCAATTGCCGCCTTGAGACGTGCTTGCGCTTTTCCATATGCAGTGAAATCACCATTGCGAAGCGCCGTATTAGCGTCATTCATTGCTGATTGAGCATTGGCAAGTGCTTGGCGAAGTGCTCCATTGGTGGATGTGGTTGTGCCGCCAGATGTTGTGGTGGATGTGGTTGTGCCAGGAGTGTTATTGATTGTTGTTCCAGAGTTACCACCAAATACTTGATCAAGCGCACCTTGGAGAGTGTTATCGAAACCAATTTGATCACCGAAAGAGACGAGGACTTTCTGCAAGAGTGGATATGCAGATGAGTTAGCGGTCGCACGCACGTAAACAGGTTGAACATAGAGAAGTCCGTTACCGACAGGAAGTGTTAGCAAATTACCGAGCACTACATCAGAACCACCTTGGCGAAGTAGCGAGAGTGCTTGCGCAACATCAGGCTTAGCTTCGAAGTTAGATGAGACTTGAGATGGTCCAGAGATATTTGTTGAACGCGGTAATTGAAGAACGGTGATTTTGCCGTAATCCGGACCGTTATCTGAATTCACTACTGCAAATGCAGTGAGGTTCTGACGGTTGCCTCGTGGAACAAATGAGGTGGTAAGCGAGAACGCTGCCTTCTTTGTTCCAGGTATTTGAAGCGTGGCGTAATAAGGAGGCTGAAGTCCGGCATTGCCACCTAAGGACGATGGGTCAGTAGGTACGCGCCAGAAATCTTGGCCACCGTAATACGCACTCGCCGTGGAGACGTGATAGGTAGAGAGAACATCGCGCTGAACAGCGAAGAGATCTTCTGGATAGCGAATATGCTCAAGTAGACCTGCTGAGATTGCGCTCTTTGGCTTCACAGTGCCAGGAAATGCCTTGCTCCAAGTCTTGAGGACTGGATCAGTGGTATCCCATTGATACAAAGTGACGGTTCCGTCATAAGCATCGACAGTCGCTTTTACGGAGTTGCGGATATAGCTCACGCTCTGACTTGCTAATGGATTTACGGAAGACGAGCTATTGGTGACTGAGTTGGTTGTCGCATCAGCCAAATTTGTCTTCTTGGAATATGGATAGCCCGCACTTGTTGTGTAACCATCAACGATCCACAAAATCTTCCCATCGACAATTGCTGGATAGATATTTCCATCCAAAGTTAGCCAAGGCGCAACTTTTGCAACTCGATCGCGTGGATTGCGGTTGAAAAGAATCTTGGAATCGGCATTGACCAGATTAGAGAGAACGATGCGTTGCTCTTGGTACTTGATGGCAAAGAGAAGGCGATTAAAGAAGGATCCCATCGGGACTCCGCCTTTGCCTGTGTAGGTGTAGTTAGTCTGACCATTGGCTGATTTATCATCTGGATAATCCAGTTCTGTCTTGGTCGAGGACTTCGTGCCACCAATAATGGAGTAATCAGGAACGTTCTCGCCGAAGTAAATACGTGGCTCAAACTTTCCAAGACCATTCGTCGGAGGAATATTTCCTACTGTGAAATCTGGCTTGCCATCGGCATCGACCACATTGCCTCGGGCAGAGACAAATCCAAAACCATGGGTATATACCAAGTGGTCGTTGATCCAATTACGGACCGGATTGCCAGCGATATTAAGTTCGCGTACCGCAACGATCGCATCTTGCTTCTTGCCATTGACGTTATAGCGATCAATATCTAGCGAATCGGCGAATGAGTAATAAGGCTTAATTTGCTGGAGCTGGCGGAAGGTTGCTGGTACAACATTGGGATCAATCAAACGAATATTAGAAATTGTCGCTGCATCATTAGCAAGCTGTCCTGCATTTGCCGAAGTCGCCGCTTGGTAATCAGTGACGGTGAGATCTTTGAGTCCATAGGCAGCGCGGGTCGCATCGATATTGCGCTGAATATAAGGAGCTTCCTTCGATGATTCAGAAGGCTTTACTTGGAATTGCTGAATGATCGCAGGATAAATACCCGCAATGACGACTGCAGAGATAACCATCAAAGCTACGCCAGCTGTTGGAAGAATCCATGAGCGACGAACTATGTTGGCAAAGAAGAGAAGTGCACAGATAAGGGCAATCCCAGCCAAAATAGATTTAGCAGGAAGTAGCGCGTTTACATCACTATAGGTAAGACCAGTAATGAGTTTTCCATCTTTAAGTTCAAGGGCGTATCGATCGAACCAATAAGCAACGGCCTTAACCAGAACAAGTCCGCCTAAGAGAACAGAGAGCTGGATGCGAGCAGCGACAGTTGTGCGATCTTCCTGAACCTGGGTGCGAATTCCACCGTAAAGGTAATGAACGATTGCTGAAGCGAGAATTGCAAGTAGGAGTGCCGCAATCGCCCACCCAATTAGTGCTTGATAGAACGGCAATTTAAATGCGAAGAAAGAAATATCTAGACCGAATTGGGCATCTTTCTGACCAAAAGGTGTGGAGTTCTTGTACTGAAGCCAGGTCGTCCAGAGTGAAGATCCCGCGCGGCCGGCAAAGTAGAAGAGAAAAATAAAGATTGCAGAAAATGCATACTTTCGAATTGGCTCTAGTTGTGCGCGATAACGTTCTAAATTATCGAATTCGGCAGCGGTAGCAGATGTCGGGATATACATCGGGCGCTTGCGGAAAGCGATGTAGATATTTGCTGAGACGAAGAGAGAAGTAATTAATCCGCCAGCGAAAAAGAGGAAAACTTTGGTGGTGAGAACGGTGCTCCAGACACTTGTGAATCCCACTGAACGGAACCACAAGAGGTCAGCGTAGAAACCACTAAGTGCAATCAGCGCGATTACTGCAATCACGAGAAAGGCGAGTGTGAGTTGGAAAGGTCCTAGCTTGCGGCGGCGAATACCACCGGGACGAGAGAATCCTTTGAAAGCATCGAATGGGTTGCCGGAATTTCCAAATGAACTCATGCTCGTAGCGTACCTAGAGAAAAAGCATTGCTTCTACCTGGAATTAGGCGGAAATTTAACAGTGAGCGGAAGCCGGAATCTGGGGGGCTTTGAGATACCCGAAAGCTTGGGCCAAAGTGTCGACCGGCACCGCCCGAAGACCTGCGGGAACGCGCGTGATGTCGCGGCAATTGCTCAGTGGTAAAAAGAAGAGTATGGCGCCGGCCCTTCGTGCACCCGAGAGTTTTTGATCAATTCCGCCGATTCGCCCCACTTCACCATTACTTGAAATAGTTCCGGTCACCGCAACATTTTTGCCGCTAAATAAATGTGGGTCGACAGTCTTTGCAAGGAGCGCCAAAGTAAATGCAAGGCCGGCACTGGGGCCGCCAGTCTCCTTCAAAGTGATAGTTACATCTCTGGCATCTAAGAGCGTATTTGCTCCATTGTTAAGTTGGGATTTTGCAAGCGCGCTAGGAAAATTCTTAGCGATAAATTCATTGGCTGCGCGAATGGCATCAATCTGTGAATGCGCCATTTCAGCTTTGCCTTGTGCTTTGGTTTGTGCAGTTGTCTCTTTTGCTGAATATAAGAATTCTCGAGGATATATGACGGACTTTCCATCAATCCAATACGACAGCACACTAAGAGCTGTCATATGCGCGCCCGGTGTTGTCACCAAGACAGTAGTGGTCAATAACTTTCCATCGACCTTAGAGCTTCCTCCAATGAGAGGATCGATTTTTACTGCATCTCCCAAAATGTTATTTGCCGGTCCCGGACCAAGAGCCGCAAATGGAAAGGAGCCAAAGAGGAGAGCTACTAATACGAGTATGAAGAGAGTTGCGGGATAGCGCTGGATATAGCGAGGGTAGATCACGAGCGAGGTGGCTCTTCATCGCGAGATTGATTCTTTCCACTTGTGCCAGAAATATTGTTGGGAGTACTTGTGGGATCAAAGGTCTTCTGGAATTCCTGGAATTTGCCCACGGAGCGGTTGGTCTGATTATCGAATTTATCTTGGAACTTAGAGATCCAAACTACGTAGATAACCGAGCCAAGGACGCCCAGAATCGGGATAGCCCACCAGATGAGGGCCGAGAAGGCGGTGGTTGAGCTTTGGGCGGCAAGGATTAGATCGCTCGGCGCTGCACTGTGTGATGTAGCGGCGCCCAATAACATATCCCAACCTTAACAAGAATTCGGGAAGTATTTCGGATCAAGATTGGTTATGTTGGTCAGTAGTTCGAAGGCTCCATAAAATTTTCTATGACGAGAAGGGGGAATGCGATGGCCGGTAATTTTGGCTTCGGCCCTGGTAATCCAGGAAATCCTGGCGACCCGGAAGATTCCGACAATTCTGCGAACTCTAATTTCAATGAACTTTTTCAACAGTTTTCCCAATTTAACATTCCTGGATTCGCATTTAATCCTCAGTCACTCTTCACTCAACCTGTAGCTGGCGCCCCACTGATCAACCGTGAAACTATTCGCGACCTCGCCCGAAAATTTATTACCGCCCAGAGCGAACTTCCAGTTGGCAATGTCGATCAATCACAGATTCAAGAAGCACTCGATATTGCAAATACCTGGCTTGATGAAGGAACAACTTTTCCTGCGCTCACACGCGGTGTGCATCCGGCTTGGAATCGCCGAGATTGGGTTGATGCTTCACTCGATGGTTGGCAGAAATTAGTCGAACCACTTGCAGAGGGAATGGCGAACGCTCTGACTGATGTCATCGCTCAATCTGGAGCCGAGGGCAACCCTGCGGTCGAAGCAATCGGTGGCGAGGCAGCACTTGGCGCAATTACGCCAATCATGAGAAATTTCATGGGCCAATTAATCGCTTCCCAGCTCGGTAACTCCGTTGGGCAATTAGCGACCACTGTCACGGGCTCAAATGATGTGGCGATTCCGCTCTTCGGATTGAGCACCCGTAATTCCTCAGAGAGCGCTCTCCCGACCGCCTTGAATACAGGCGTCTGCGAGCCCCATCTCATCCCCCAAAATATTCTTGCTTGGGCCCAAGGCCTGGAGATTCCCATTGAGGAAGTCCGCATCTATCTTGCGCTTCGCGAAAGCGCAGCGGCCCGCCTCTTCTCTCACACACCGTGGCTATCTGAATATATCTATTCCTTAGTGCAGGACTACGGCAAAGGCATTCGCATTGATATTCAAGCGATTCAAGAGCAAGCAGAAGGCGCAATGAATAGCGGAGAGCTTGATATTTCCAATCCGCAATCTATTAGCATCGCGATTAACCAAGGAATGTTCACTCCAGAACAAACACCGAAGCAAGAAGCTGCGCTTGCAAAATTAGAGATGGCGCTAGCTCTGATTGAAGGCTGGATCGATCACACAACAACGCTCGTTGGTGAAAATCGTCTTCCCGCATTTGCATCACTCAATGAAATGCTCCGACGACGTCGTGCAACTGCCGCTCCTACTCAACAATTATTTTCCACACTCGTGGGATTGCAGGTATCGCCACGCAAATTCCGTGAGTGCTCAACATTTTGGAGTGAAGTAGAAAAGATTGCTGGTCTTGAAGGTCGTGACGGTCGTTGGGAGCACGAAGGCCTATTACCTTCATCTGAAGAAATCTCAGATCCCGCAGGATTCATAGCAAGCACTACCGTGCCCGATGATCTCTCTGGCTTGATCTAGCCCCTTCCCGTCAATAAGAAGCGAGCAACTAGTCGGAGAATAGAAAGCGAAGCCCCCAGGCGCACGATTCTTTATTTGCCTTCCCCTTGCAAATAATGAACGGTTATCTGAGGACTTCGTGAGTGAAACCTACGTTAACTAATCCTGCTAATCAACTTCTGAAACCAGTCGCAACGCCATAATTTCAACCCAATTTTCATCTCGACTGTTGATAAAGTTGTGCATAAGTTGTGCACCAAGCGCACTTAATTGTGGATGAGGAGAGTTGGCCGTAATGTCCAAGAACTCCGTGGAGAACTTCGTTCAAGAGGAGTTCTTTGAAGATATCTTGCCCGCTATGTCCATAATTTCCGGCTCGCGCGCTCAAACCCCAGGCTCAACTGCTCCCTCGAGGAAGAGTCCACCTAAATCACCGCTTCAGGCTCTTCGAGATGATCCTGGACTTCCAGAATTTCGAGTTATTCGATCTTCGCGCCGCAAGAGATCGATGACCGCCTATCGATCTAATGGAATTATTGAAATTCATATCCCCAATCGAGTCAGTCGCAAGGATGAAGTGGTTCTCATCCCCGAAATGATCGCCATGGTCTTAGAACGTGAAGCAAAGGTACGAAAAGGCGACGGAGATTTAGCAAAAATGGCGAACTCGCTACTCGCAGAACACCTCCCTGAATTTAGCGAGCGCCCTGCCTCCATTAATTGGCGATCGATGCGTGAACGTTGGGGCTCATGCACCACCGCAGATCGGACAATTCGGATATCTGATCGCCTCAATACCGCTCCCGACTATGTCATCGCCTACGTTCTCTTCCATGAGCTGATCCATCTGAGAATCCCCGATCATGGAACTACCTTTTATGAACTCTTGGCTAGGGCTCCCGAGAAAGAGCGGGCAGAAGCCTTCCTCGAGGGCTATGAGGCGGGAATTCAGGGTCAGCCAGAGGCAATCTCCCTCATTTCCTGAGCTTGGCAAGATAATCCCAAGTTAAATTGAGCTCGTAATCCCTGGGGAAATCCACGCTCACACGCGTCTTCGGGGGTATGGTGATCTCAATGCGCACGCTCAATTCGGGAGAATCCCGGGTTAATTGAGAGTGCGGCGATTGGAGGGTCGAAATGGCTGAAGAATATAAGGGTGAGGCCTACTGCGTTAAGTGCAAAGAGAAGCGCGAGTTCGAAGGACACGTGAAGGTCTCTGATTCTGGTCGCCGCATGGCACAGGGCATCTGCCCAGTGTGTGGCACAAAGGTCAACCGCATTTTGGGCAAGGCATAAATATTCACCAACCTGTTTAGACAGGCTGTAAGACTGGCTCGCGAGTTAACGCTCGCGGGCCATTCTTTTTCTCTACCTCAACAAGAACTCTCTGGCGCAACAAGAACTCTCTTGCGCAACAAGAACTCTCTAGCCCACCGCAAAGTTATCCCCATTTACTGCAAAGAAAATAACTTTGCGATCCTGCTTGCCCCATTCTGGGAACATGACACTCAGAACGGTAGATAACAGTGCACCAGCGTGCGAGCTCGATCGATCCCTTGCGCCAATTCTTCACCCCGGCGTGCAGATCATTCGCAATAAGGAATCGGTCTATATTGGATTTATCGATCACGGCGTTGAGGCAAGTAGCGCCTCACCTCAACAACTTGCTGAGCTAACTTCGGCGCTCGGTGAATGCAAAGGTCGGAAGGCACTCTCAGAAATTCTGCAATCCCCGAGAGATTGCCCCGCTATCGAAGCCCTCCTCAAGCAACTCATCGCGCAGAGGCTCCTCTCGATGGTGCCCCCGGTTGCGAGGTTGCGATCGGAGAACGAAATAATTTATCGCTCCAGATCCCAGCCCGAAATCGATATCGCATATTTTGATCCGGGTCTAAGCACTCCCGCACAATATTCATTAATCCAAGCACGAAGCGAGAAGAGCATTCTAATCTTTGGTGAAAATAGATTAAGTCACTTAATTCAATCCCTCTTGCATGCAACAGGCTACGGTCCGGTAAAGATCATCAATCGCGAGAGTGGGTTTGCGATGGGAGTGAGAAAAAGCAGTACTACACATAGTGATTCCAGTATCAAGCAAGATGAAATTATCGGATTAGCTTTTCGAGCCGAGGATGTGGGGGCGCATAGAGGCGCAATTCTCAGTGAAATTAGGCGTTCTAGTGCTCTCTCTTCGAACAATGCTCGGATTGCTCTTACTTTCCCCGAAATCCCCGATTTCATTATTACAACTGAGGTAACTCACTCTGATTATGCCCAGCGATGGATGAGCGAGGCGATCCCACATCTCCAAATTTCGGGAGCTATCAAGAATTGTGTGGAGGTGGGGCCATTGGTAATCCCTGGTCAATCACCGTGTTTGCGATGTATCGCACTCTCTGAATCAGATGCCAACCCCATCTATCAAGTGATCTCACTTCGTAATTCTTTTGAGAGATCCCGGGAATTACCAGCTGCTGGCGTTGCCATGATTGCTGGCGCAGCAGTCCTTGAAGTAAATAATTATTTCCAGAGTGGCAGATCAGAATTATTAGGAGCGCGGGCAACATTTAATCTCTGTAATACAAGTGGCCCAGTGCTGCAGTACTGGGCCCCTCACAAACGGTGTGGCTGCATGAGGGTGCAACTCACACATTAATTAACTCGGATTAACTCGGATTAACTCGGATTAACTGGCTAAAACTTCTTCCTCCCGAGAGATCAAACGTGGGCGACCAACCCGTCTCTTCTCTGCAATAACGCGACCATCTTCAAAGAGTTCTCCGCCCCATACCCCAACAGGTTCTTGGCGAGAGAGCGCACCCTCTAAACATTGTGCGCGCAGTGGACATTCACCGCAGAGCGCCTTGGCATAAGAGATAGAGGCAGGAATCTCAGAGAAGAATGTCTCTGGGTCGGCAGTGTGGCAAGGCAAATTAAAGGTGGCATCGGCTGTTGCTGACACACCTAACTTCGCCTCGGGGCCTTCGGCCCAGCCTGGTACCAATAGTTCGCTGAAGAGAACGCTCATCGTTCTCACCTCTCTTTTCTTTGCTTAGTTCTTTCTCGGTTAAGTGGATGGTTGGGTTTGGGTTTATTTGAGCCTGATAGAAAATTCCCAATAAAAAAGGGCCGCTCATCCTTTGAAGGATGTGCGGCCCTGGGGCTCTATCTCGACTGTTAGTCGATCTGGCTCCAGGATCCGCTTCCCGCAAAATGCTTGGCATACGCATACTTGGCAGCAGGAGCTGTAGTCGCGAATGCAAATGCATTTGTTGAGAAACGTGTATGCCAATTTCCAGCGCTCACGGCAGCAGAAACTGGCGCAACGGTAAGACCGAGTGCGCTATGTGTCGCTGGAGCGATAGCTGTTGATGACATAAAGAGAAGGGTAAGCCATGGCCTGGGCCAGGCGCAACCTAATTAAGTGCGGAGAGGAATGGGCTGGGTTCCCCCGTATAAGAGATGTGAATCTGGGATTTTGCCCGCGTGAGGCCCACATAAAACAAGCGGCGCTCTTCCTCAATATCGTTGCCCATCGGCATATAGCCATTGCTGACTCCAGCCAAAAAGACTTTCTCCCATTCCAAGCCCTTCGCTGCGTGGAGAGTAGCCAGCACTACGCCCGGCAGAGTGGGTGGATTGTTCTGCTCGGCGCGATCTTCGAGTTCGCGTAAAAATATGCGCATTGATTGTGCACCGCCATCAAACATGGATTTTGCCAATCGCTTAAATGCCTCCACGTAATCGGCGCTTCCAAATGGACGAAGAAGAGATTCCAAATCGATATACCAATTGCCATCTTCAGAAGGCAGCACAGATGCTTGGCGAATTACACGCATTGCATCTTTCACATCGATCCGCTCAAAGAATCGATCAGAACTCTTGACTAAGGAATCGATCTTCGCTGCTTTCAAAGCAGCTTCAAATGCATCGAGTTGAGCATTGGTGCGAGTAAGAATTGCTATCTCTGGCATCGATGCGGGCGATGCGGAAATTAGCCCTTGAATTTTCTCGACAACTGCGCGAGCTTCATGTTGGGCCGATTCAAAATGTGAGATTTCGGGCTTTGCGCCAGATATATTCATGGAGGCTAATTCATGTTCCGGCGCCGGGCTCATATTTCCTTGGCGAAGAATGGCATTTGCCGAATGGATAATCTCTGGTGTGGAGCGATAGCCACGACTCAGGCGGACTACCTGGGCTTTGGGGAATCGCTTAGTGAAATTAAGTAAGAAGGCAGATGAGGCGCCAGCAAAAGAGTAAATAGTCTGGGCCGCATCTCCCACCACGCAAATATCTTCGCGATTGCCGAGCCAGAGGTTAAGCAGGCGCTGCTGGAGTGGTGAAACATCCTGATACTCATCGACGGTGAAGTAACGGTATTGATCGCGAATTCGATCGCGCACTTCACGATCTTCCTCTAGCATTCCCACGGTAAGTAGGAGCACATCTTCAAAATCAATTGCGCGCTCTTGTCGCTTTAAAGTTTCATAGGCGTCATAGACCTTTGCAACTTCTGCCAAATTCTCTTTATCTCCACGATTATTGGGTACGCGAATCGAGCGAGCTTCCCCTAGCGCCATCTCCACATAATCTTCTGGTGCAATCTCCATAACTTTTGCCCACTCGATCTCACTTGAGATCTCGCGCAGAGTCGCTGCGGCTGGAGCAAGCCCAGCATCAGATCGATTGAGCGCTTCGGCAACAAAGCCTGATTTCATGGTGAGAAGTGATGGAAATGAACCACCAAATGTGTATGGCCAGAAATACATCAATTGCTTCAGGGCTGCGGAGTGAAAAGTACGGGCAGTTGCATTGGGCACGCCGAGTGTGCGAAGTCGTGCCCGCATTTCACCAGCGGCGCGCGCAGTAAAAGTTAGCGCCAAAACTTTCTGTGGATCAGTAATGCCCGAAGCGATTGCATATGCAATTCGGTGAGTAATTACTCGAGTCTTGCCAGTACCAGCTCCTGCGATAACGCAGACTGGCCCACGTACCGCAGTTACGGCTTCGCGTTGTTCGGGATCGAGGTTGGCCAGAATCGCTTCCAGACTCAGTGGTGCATCAATACTCATTGGGAGGGGCTCTGCAAATCACTTAAGGAAAAAGCAGGATCATCGGTAAACCAGGCTTCAATCATGCGCCGGGAGACGCTCATTCCCGGTGGCAATAAAAGCGTGCCATCAATGAGCGCGGCTTTCATCTGCGCGCGACTAAACCATCGCATCTCCACGATCTCTTCGCCGTCGGGGCGAGCTCTTTCGGGTTCATCGGTAGTCGCAACAAAAGCAATCATGATGCTTGAAGGAAATGGCCAGGGCTGAGATCCCAAATAAGTTATTTCAGTAACTGATAGACCCGCTTCTTCCATCACTTCACGAGCTACGCAATGTTCAAAAGATTCACCAGAATCCACAAAGCCGGCAAAATTAGAGAAACGATTTTCCGGCCAGACTTTCTGACGACCTAAGAGAATACGATCAGTGCGATCCTTTACCAAAACAATCATGGCGGGATCTGTTCGCGGATAATGTTCAGAGCCATCCACATCACAACGACGGACCGAACCACCATTACCGGGAGTAGTAGCTGAACCACATTTAGGGCAGAAGTGATGGGTGTGATGCCAATTGGAGAGTGCTTGGGAATGAACTGCAAGTCCCATATCTAAATCCGATAAGTGATCTCCGATTTCGCGAAGGGATTTAAAGTCTGGGCCCAGAGATTCACCCTCATGGCCATCATCGCTACACCAAGCAAAATACGGTTTGAAAGTTTCGAGGTCTTGTCCTAAGAACAATCGGATACCCGCTGCGAATTTCCCTGAATCAATCGATGCATCTACTTCACGGGATGTGAGATGGAGTAGGCCAGAAGATGACGACGCAAATTTCCCAGAAGAGAGGTGGATGACCGATGCGCGCTCCCAAAGTTTTTCGAGTTCGGCGCCATTTATGCGAAGTTCACCTGCACGATCGACTGCGGCACGAGCGAGTGGCAGTTCGATTGGCTTCACGGGCCCAACTTACTAGAGGATATTTCACGCCTAAAACCGCTTGAGTGGCCCCTTATTTCAGCCCCATTCTCCCGTATCGTGCGCATATGGCCAAAGCCCACCTGACAACAATTACGAGCTGGAACATGCTCCACGGCGAGCAAATCCCTCCGCTATCAGGTGCCAACACGGGAGCCAATACTCCCTTTGATCTCACGGAGAAACATTTAAGAATAATTGCATCACGGCTAACTAGTGATGTCGTGGGATTGCAAGAGGTAGATGCATTTCAATCGCGCTCCGGCAATGTCGAGCAGATCAAATTTATTGCCAAGGAGATGGGCGCCAAGGAATTCAAATTTGCTCGCACCATCGTTGGCACTCCGGGTGAGTCATGGAAAAAAGTGGGGATCATAGAAGAAGTCCTCAATCCCAAAGATAAAAAACCCTCATATGGAATTGGTTTAATCTCTCGCATCCCCGTGAAGAAGTGGCACACGCTCCCACTTGGCCGTTCGCTGATTGGATTGCCCCTTGCAATCCCCGGTATGAAGAAAAATGGTAAGGCCGGAGTTAAATTTATTTACGTAAAAGATGAGCCACGTATTGCACTTGCGGCAGAACTTGAAAATGGCCTAACTGTGGCAGTCACCCATCTTTCATTTGTCCCACTCTTTAATCTCTATCAATTGTGGCGGGTAAAGCGTTGGCTGGGCGCCCTTCCCGGAGAGCACGTATTAATGGGCGATCTCAATTTGGGCTGGAACTTGCCCATCAAGACTTTCTTCCTGAAGCGACGAAGTTGGTCGACGCTTGCCAAGATAGCCACATACCCATCTTGGAAAGCCAAAATTCAATTCGATTACTTACTGACGAATTCTAAGAAAATCACTGCCAGCTCTGCGCAAATTAGCACAGTGATTGGTAATGGACGCACCTACAGCGATCATCTGCCGATTACTTCAAGTATCAAGCACTAGTACTTACTTCTGGTGGTAGCGCTCAAGGATCGCTATTAGCTCTTCTTCACTATAAATATCTGCCGGGCGAATAGTCTGGCCATCGCTCACATAATGAAATGCGGCGCTAATTTTTTCCAGTGGAATCGAATGGAGCTTGGAGTAAGCCAAGCGATACATTGCTAATTGGATTGCAGAAGTTGCGAGCTCCTCACCAGATTTAGCACGTCCAGTCTTCCAATCCACCACGGTATAAGAATCACCTTCCTGGTAGATGGCATCGATGCGGCCGCGCAACAAGTGGCCAGCCATAACGGTTTCAAAGGGAACTTCCACATCAACTGGGCGAAGATTGCCCCATTCGCTAGCGCGCCATTTATCCTGCAATTCCTTAAGTGGAACTTCTTCTGGCGCCGGTGCAAGATCGAATATTGAGTCATCAAAGAGAAGCGGGTCGGTGAATTGCTTCTCCACCCATAAGTGGAATTCGGTACCGCGACGGGCATATTTATCAATATGTCCTGGCATCGGCCGGCGAATAGAGAGGGCGAGTTCGTCGGGATTTTGCTTCAGTGCAATAAGCGTGGAGACCGAGAGACGATGTGGCAAGAAAATCTCGAGTGTTCGATTTCGAGAATCGATCTCAGAGATCAATGCATCGGCATCCTCCATCCATCCGGCAATCTCAATATCGGATTCTTTCTGGCCTGCTTCAATCAGATTGGTTGCCGAAATTGGTGCTGCGCTTCGAACGAAGTCGGCGCTCTTGCGAATAAGAGCTTCGATAGGTCGATCGATCGGCCAGGATTGAGTACGCGGATTTTCTCGGGTCGGATTCTTGGTATCAGGCTTGTCGATTGCTGAGATAACTGAATCTGCAGAGTGTGATTGCGCTACCTCTGAAATCCACGTAAAAAGATCTGATGGATCAACTGCGCCTTGGCCATTACCAAACCAGGAAGCAGTACAGATCAAATGTGAACGCGCTCGCGTGAAAGCTACGTATGCAAGACGAAGTTCCTCTTCGTAGCGACGGGCTTTCCAATAGTCTCCTTGATCCTCCAACGCTTTCTTTACTTGAACAAATGTCGGGGCGCTCTCAACTCGTGGGAATTCAAAATCTTGTAATTGTGATGAGTCGCCGCGAAGTGCGATCGGCAAGGAACCAGAATTCTTCAGCCAAAGATCGCTGCTTTTGCCGCTGGATGGGAAATTACCTTTAACGAATCCGGGAATCGCGACGACATCCCATTCAGATCCCTTAGAGCTATGAACGGTAAGAATCTGCACAGCAGAATTTGTGACATCAACCGACGAAGGCTTGAGGCCTCCCTCTTCGTTCTCAGCAATTTTGAGCCACTCCAGGAAAGAGGAGAGTGTGCCGCCGTTGCGTTGGAATTTTGCTGCTTCATCAAGGAATTTATCGAGGTGCTTGCGGCCAGATTCCCAACCATCTCGAACCAAAACTTCGGTATCAAGGAAGAGGAAGCGTTCAGCAGTTATTAAAACATCGGTAATGGAACCACTCATTTGGCGACGAAGTGATTTGAGATCTGAAGCAAATCTAATAAGGCGTGCTAATCCTTCTGGGGAGAAATCTTTTGCTGGGGCTTGCTCGATTGATTCCAGCGCTTCAATAGCGCTACCGATTTTAAAATCATCTGCCTCCATTGCGGCGCTGTCGCCATTTTCAAGAAGTGAGATCAATGTGCGAGAGCGGGAAGCTGGTTCGCCATCAACCGTGGTTAGTGATCGCGCATATTTACCGAGGCCAGCCAGATCGCGCGCGCCAAGTGCAAGACGTGGGCCGGTAAGTAGGCGCATCAGCGATGAGCCGGCATCGGGAAATGTCAGGGTGCGAAGTAGAGCCAAAATATCTGCAATCTCTGGAATATGAATTAGTCCACCGAGACCCACGACTTCAACTGGGATTCCACGGGCGCGAAGCGCGCTTTCAATGCCTGAAATATATTTACGGGTTCGCACTAATACTGCAAATGAGGAGCGCTCAGATTCTGGAAGTGCCAGACGA
>CANFRP010000022.1 GCA_947449535.1 Actinomycetota bacterium
GATACCGTTCGTTTGCAGTCCAATTCCGTCAGTAATCGACCAATTACTGCCGGCGTTAACACTGTAAATGTCGCGTTGATTGCAGCTGCATAATGAGAAAAATCGCCCTTGCATTTATTGCAACATTCGCTCTCATTGGAGCCGGCATCGCGCCGGCTCATGCTGCGCCAGAAAAGGCAGTCTTCAGTATTGAATCTGCCTCGCTAGCAAATACTGCCCACGAAAGTGCAGCCGTCAAAGTTAAAGGTAATAAGCCTGCAACTTTGATCAGTTACACAGTTACAGCTACCGCTTCAGGTAAAACCACTGTGAAAGTGACTGTTACACCACCAAGCGCCTCTACTACTTGGGAAGTACCAGTCAGTGGCCTCACTGGTGGAACTTCATATTCATTTGTAGTTACGACTACTGATAACACTGGTTCTGCCGATTCTTTCGAGCAAACTTTCACTCCGCAGTCAATTCCTTCTGTTCCAACAGCCGGAGTTGCAACACCCGGTGTAGGAAAAGCAACAGTCAACTGGACCCTTACTGACAACGGCGGATCACCAATTACTAAGTTTGTTATTGCCGGTGGTGGAAAGACTGTAAACATCACGGATAACACAAAAACCACTGCTGAAGTAACTGGTTTATCTGCAGGTGCAAATGTTGTCTTTACTATTTATGCAGAGAATGCAATTGGAAAATCTTCAACTAGTACTTTCTCGTCGATTCGAATTCCAACGACGCCAGGTCTGGTTACGGGCGTTGATGGGCAACTTCAAGACAATGGGGACGTAAAAGTTATTTGGACAGCCCCAACAGATGACGGTGGAAGCACCGTTACGGGATACTCCATTACCCTCTCCCCAGCCACTGGAAATGATTTAACAACCACAGTGCAAGCAACTACCCAAGCAGTATTCGCTGCAGTCGCTGCAGGTACTTGGACTGCAAAAGTGAGTGCAACAAACTTGGCTGGCACAGGTTTGCCAACAAGTGATGGAACTCCGCTTACAGTTTCTTTAGCACCGTCTGCGATGACTCTTTCGCCAACTCCAACAATTTCGGGTACCGCGCAGGTTGGTCAACAACTAAGTGCAGTAACCGGGACTTGGGACAGCGGAGTGACATTTTCCTATCAGTGGAATCAAGATGGTGATCCAATTTCTGGAGCAAATGCTTCGACTTACACATTGACCACTTTGGTACTGGGTACGACTATCTCAGTGTCCGTCACGGGTGCAAAAACTGGCTTCTCTTCGATTACAAAGACAAGCTCACGCACTACTGCCGTCATCGCGGCGGCAAGTGGAAACAATAACAATGGCGGTGGCGGTGGCGGTGGTTACACACCTCCTCCCGCACCTCTACCAATCAAAGTTCCTGAACGCATAGAGAAGCCAAAGGCGGAGGAAGCTGCAAAGCCTAAAGAGATCGAAAAGCCTGAAACTCCGAAAGCTGAAGAGACTCCTAAGCCGGTTATTGCCCCAAGCCCCAAGGGAACAGGCGTAGTTCCACCAAGAACTATTCCAACAAATACTTCAGTCTCGACAGTTGCTGAAAGTGAAAAACCTAAAGCAACCGTGACGGTTTCAACGAATAATGCAACACAAAACCTAGAAGTGAAGAAGAATTCAACGATTTCATTGACGATTCCAAAGGTCGCCAAGGGAACTGTTGTAAAGCAAGTTCTGACTGGACCAGATGGAAAGAAATATGTGCTTCTCTCTGGCACATCTTCCGCCTCTGGCAAGGTCAATTCACCAACATTGAAATTCGCCAAGCCTGGCGTCTATACGGTGACAATTACCATCGGCAAGGTAACAAAGAAAGTAAAAATCACCGTTAAATAGCGAGAATTAGGGGTGGTGTAGCTCGCATATTTTGTGAGTTACACTTATCCCGTTGCACCGCAACAACTTCCCCCGAAGTTAAATCTTGAAGAGCAAATTCGCTCTTCGCATGCGAGTCTTAATTCTGTAATCACCACCGAGACACGCTTGATATGTCTCGATTGGTTATAGGTATTTCTATGTCTACATTTTTATCACTCGGCGTTGCCCCTGCACTGGCGGAAGCCCTAGAGCGCGAAGGCAAGACCACTCCATTCCCAATTCAGTCAGCGACGCTGCCTGATGCAATCAAGGGCCGTGATGTCCTTGGACGAGGTCAGACCGGATCGGGCAAAACTCTTGCTTTTGGTCTCGCGATGATGACTCGCCTTGCTGGTCGTACCGCACAGCCACATCGCCCACTTGGTTTGATTCTCTCCCCAACTCGCGAGCTCGCTGTTCAGATCGCTGATGTTGTTGGACCACTTGCTCGTCAAGTAAATCTCTCAGCACAAGTTGTTGCTGGTGGACTTTCTTACACCGGACAGATTTCAGCGCTTAAGCGCGGATGTCCCATCATTGTTGCAACACCAGGTCGTTTGATCGATCTTCTTAATAAGGGTCATATCGTTCTTGACGATGTCATGATCACTGTTTTGGATGAAGCAGATCAGATGGCAGATATGGGCTTCTTGCCTGTTGTTAAAGAAATTTTGGAGCAGACCAAAGCCGGCGGACAACGCCTCTTGTTCTCAGCTACTTTGGATCGCGATGTTGATTCATTAGTTAAGCGCTTCTTGAAGGATCCGATTACTCACTCGCTCGAGAATGAAAAATCTCGTAGCGAAAATATGTTGCACCACACCCTCGTGATCGAACAACAACATAAAGATGTTGTTGCAACTCAGATCGCAGCACGTGCCGGCCGCACAATTTTCTTTGTTCGCACAAAGCATGGCGCAGATAAGTTGGCTGAGAAGATGCTTCATGCAGGCGTTCCAGTCGGCGTATTGCACGGAGGAAAATCTCAAGGCCAGCGCACCCGCGTACTCGCAGCATTTAAAGATGGCCGCGCGTCAGCACTTGTTGCAACCGATGTCGCAGCTCGCGGTATCCACGTTGATGATGTCTCACTTGTTGTGCACATCGATCCACCAGCAGATCACAAGGATTATTTGCACCGCGCAGGCCGTACAGCTCGTGCCGGAGCTACTGGCGTAGTTGTTTCACTTGCTACCCATCGTCAGCGTAAAGAAGTTTTCGGTATTACCAAGCGTGCCGGTGTAGCACTTACTGAGGTCAACGTTCGCCCAGGCGATTCAGAACTCGTTCGTATTACTGGCGCCCAAGAGCCTTCTGGAATTCCAGTAATTGTTGAAGCAGAGAAGCCAGGTCGCAACGATCGTGGATCTCGCGATCGCGGAGATCGCGGCGGATTCCGTCGTGGAAGCTCAAGTAACTTCAAGAAGCGCAGCGAAGGTGGCGGTCGCTACGGCGATTCAACTGGAGCAGAGCGCGCAGAGAAGTCAGTTCGTTCATTCCGTGGCGCTTCTACCGAGAAGCCAAAGTTTGCTCGAGAAGAACGACCTGCATATACAGAGCGTCCAGCTCGTACTAATCGTCCAGAGCGCGATGAGCGTCCGGCACGTGCAGAACGTCCAGAGTCCCGTCCCGAGTCCGCTGGTCGCCCACCATTTGGTGGCCGTCCTTCAGGTGGTTACAAGAATCCACGTGATCGTTTTAATACTGCTGATCGCGGCGGGAAGAAAACTCCTCCAGCGCGCGCACCACGTCCTGATCGCACTGGCGATGCTCGCACCCAAACTTGGCGCGCAGAAGGAACCGAAACTCCTCGCGGAGAGAAAGCTCCTTTCAAACGCACTGGTGTAAATAAAGGCGCACCTAAGAAGTTTGTAGCCAAATCTGCAAAATCTGGCGCAGCAAAGCCGGGCGCGAAGAAGTTCTCTTCATCTAAGCCTGATTTCAAAAAGGGTCCAGCGAAGAAGCCTCGCAGTAAGTAATTAAAGCTTTATCTCTCTATCGAAAGAGGAGTGCAAAGCGTCGGTGTTATGACTGACGACTAGCACTCCTCTTTCTCTCTTTAACTCTGTTATAACTTCAATAATTGCTTTTTGTGATGCAACATCTTGCGCACTAAATGGCTCATCGAGAATATAGAAATCTGCATCCTGAATCAGGGCTAAGGCAACACTGACGCGTTGTTTCTGACCGATAGATAGCTCTGTGACTTTCTTCGTCAGTAATTCTGTAAGACCAAGTTTTTCAATAACAAAATCTCTATGAGCGGCCCGAAGTTTTTCTGGTACAAAATTCAAGGTCTGCTCAACCGTAAATGCCAGTGCAAATGTGCGGTGTTGGGGTGCAACAGATCGAAGTTTTCCTTGTTCGCGAGAATTGAGTCCCGCGATATCTGCGCCACTAATGGTGATCGATCCAGCCGATGGCTTGAGAACGCCACCGATCAAGGCAATTAGCGTGCTCTTACCCTTGGCGTTAGCCCCAGTAAGAAGTACGGAGGTCTTCCCATGGATCGTCTCGCTAAAGTTTGTGAAAATTGGCTCCTGATATCCGAAGGAGAGGTTTTTGATCTCAATCATTCGCTCACCCACGCCGCTCTGCGCGCACGCAATAAAACAATGAGTACTGGTGCGCCAATTAATGAAGTGATGAGTCCAAGCGGTATTTCATGAGGCTGGAAGAGTGTGCGGGCAGCTAAATCCGAAGCCAGCACAAGAATAGATCCAATGATTGCGGAGAGTGTGATCATCCGTCGATGGCTTGGGCCTATCAACAAGCGGACAATATGAGGAACAAGTAAGCCAACAAAAGCGACCGAACCAACTGCGCTAACAGACCCACCAACCAATATCGCCATACAAATAATTGCCCAGAAACGTAGACGACGCGGATTGACCCCCATGTAATGAGCAGATTCTTCACCGAGTGAATAAATATCTAATCGGCGCGCCACATATAGCGACATAATGAATCCGACCTCTAAGAAAGGCGCAGTGATTTTTACGGTGTGATTATTAAGAAGTGAAAGTGATCCGAAGTTCCAGAAAGAAATGGATTGGATTCCCGGCTTAGCCGCAACAGAAATTAGCAAACCGGCGATGGAAGTCAGGATTGATGAGAGTGCTATTCCTGCGATAAGAAAGCCAAAGCCCTTATTAGGGGCTAATAACTGAACGAGTAGCGCAGCAAGAATTGCACCAATGATTGCTGCTTCGATATTGGTGCGCGATCCAAATGTTGCAGCGCCCGAAGCGATGGCACCGATTGTTCCGAGAATCGCACCGCTGGATAATCCAATTAATGTGGGCTCGGCTAGTGGATTGCGGAAAATACCCTGCGCTAAAACGCCAGCAATTGCGAGTGCAGTTCCGACCAGTACGGCGCCCATGGCGCGCGGAAAGCGCACATCCCAAACAGTTGTGGCATCGACGCCATCGTGCCTACCAATTAATTTGAGAAGCGGAGTATGTAGTTGTAAAACGCCAACTCGCAAGCTAAGAATGAATAGTGCGATAAGTAGCACGAGGGATCCAATATAGATCCAGGCTTTCTTGCTGATCACTTCATTACCTTATCGATGGCTGCGCGCAATAAGGGCAAAGTCGGACCGGTGCGGGGACCAAAGGAGAGAAGTAGCGAATCATCGACAGTTACGACTCGCTTGTTCTGGCCAGCAGGAGTTTGCGCAATTCCTGGCAGTGCGACAAGTCCATCAATTCCGCCGACCGACGCAAGTCCCTTAGTCATCAAAAGAATGACATCCGGCTTTAATTGGATAAGTGCTTCGGCGGTAAGTGCGGTATATGGAACTTTTAAATTTTCCGCGCCCACATCACGCATTCC
The DNA here is from genome assembly GCA_947449535.1 of Actinomycetota bacterium. Lineage (GTDB taxonomy): Bacteria > Actinomycetota > Actinomycetes > Nanopelagicales > Nanopelagicaceae > AAA044-D11. The sequence continues at coordinate 5,700 of CANFRP010000022.1, forward strand.
AATTGCAGAAAGCAATGAATCAGCGCCCGAACCCTTGCCGCCAATCAAATAGATCGAGGCGGTACCGCGGAGGTAAAGGAATGCGACCTTAGTTTGAGAAGCAGGAAATGATTGCCCAGTAATGTCTTTTGCTAATAGCGCAGCCGCTTTCGGCGTACCGATTGCGCTAGCAACTGCACTCTCTTTAGCTAATACTCCTTGCAAAGTAAAAGGCGAAGGGACAGTGACGATTCGAATTCCAGATTTCTTTAGAGTATCGAGTGCAGTCGCAGGGCTTGTGGTGTTATCAATCAGAATCAGATCTGGCTTTTGAGATAAGACTTTTTCTACTGAGACTTGATGCGCATCGGTATCAATCGGAACTTTTGAAAGCTCAGGCATGGTCGATGCGATATCGCGGCCAACTAAATTGTCGAGATAACCCAGGGATGCGACGATCTCGGCACTGCCATTAGCTAATGCAACAATTCGCTTAGCGGTGGAAATCTCACCAGAATGAACGATCGGCAAGTGGATCTGGGCCGGGCCGATATCAGCTGTGATGGGCGCTGCGGTTCCGCATGAGGTGAGAAAAAAAGCGCAGCCAATCACGATAGCTACGCTGCGTTTCATGCAAGAAGTATCCCATCTGGTTTTCCGACAGATGGCGCAAATATGTCGGCGGACCGACAGATCACACGCCTAGTGTGCAGAAAAGATTTTGCCCTGATCTCCTACATTTACCGCATGATCAAGAAGATTGCGGTTCTGGTGGTGGCCCTTTTGTCGCTCTCCTCCGTTGCGCACGCTTCATCGAATACGGGAAGTAATGGATCGATTCTTACCGTCAATAAAGTCGTAAATATTAAATCGGGCGAGAAGATCACAGTGAGCGGTCAGCACTTTGATGAGACAGTCGGAATTTATGTTGCGATGTGCAAAGTTGTTCCAGTCGGAAAACTTCCTACCCCTTGTGGTGGTGGCGCAGATAAATCTGGAATAACTGGATCATCCATCTGGATCTCATCTAATCCACCTGCATATGGAGTCGGCTTAGCTAAGCCATTTCTTCCAGGTGGCCGTTTTACATTACCGATCAAGCTTTCTCCGTTGATCGGCAAATTAGATTGCCGCAAAATTAAATGTGCAATATATGTTCGCGCCGATCACTTACGCGGCGATGATCGTTCGTACGACCTCCACATCCCCATCACCTTCACTAAATAGAAAGAAGTTACATGAAGAAGATTTTCTTTGCAGTAGTAGCCATCGCACTTGTAGTAGGTCTCGTACCTGCATCACAAGCGGCGCAGACAATTCAGCTCGCTCCGGTGACTAACCTTGATCCAGCAGGCGACTATGTGCACGCTGGCTTTGCCGCTTTCCCGGCTGGCAAAGATTTCTACTTATTTGAAGCCGTAAAGCCGGCGACCGGTGCGCGTCCTACTGTCTACAGTCCAGATCAAACATGGGTGAGCGCTTCCCAAGGTGCCACATCTCCTAAAGGGGATATCAAAGTAAAGGTAAGTGGAGTCATTGGTACCGCAGATTGCAGCAAAGAGATCTGCGGAATTTTCATTCGTTATGGACATGAATCAAATGGATCGAGCGATACTTCCGAGGATCAGTTCTTCCCGATTACATTTAAGGCGGGCGCAGCAGCGCCAGTACTTCCATCTGATGCAATCACCGTCACTATGGATGGCGCTGCAATCAGCGGCCAAACACCAGGAACACTTGCTTATCGCACACCTAAGACTTTGGTTGTGAAGACAACATCAGGTGCAGCTGTAACAATCACTTCATCCACTCCTGATTGCACCGCTACTGGAAATGTAATCGAAGCACTCAAAGGCACAGGAATCTGTGACTTTGGAATTACCTCTGCCGGCAATGCTTCATATGCTGCTAAGACTTCGCACTTCCCATTTAACTTAGCGCTCGGCGTTCAGAGCGCAGCAAGGGTGACAACGCTCAAAGTCGGTAAGTCAGCAACTCTTGCAGCCATCACTAACTTTGGCGAGAAAGTTGCTTACACAACTACTTCAAAGAATTGTTCAGTGAAGGGTGCGAAAGTCACCGCGCTAAAAGTGGGGGTATGTGTAGTTCAGGAATCTGCGCCAGCAGCTGCAAATTACACAGCTATTGCATCGACAATAAATATAAAGATTACTAAGTAATTACTTACGAGCCAGGGCTCGGAGTCCAGCAATTGCGAATATCGTCGCGTTCTGGATTTCGATTCCTGCTTCATTTCCAGACTCGATACGAATAGATGCCGCATCAGTAACGCTAGATATAAATGCAGAAGCACCTTGAATATCAGCAATACCTGTAGCCGCTAGCGCTTCGCGAAGTGGTGCGACCAACTTACGGTGGCCCATCGAGATCTCGTCTTTACGATAATCAGGGGTAGTGACTGTGTTGAGGGATTTCACCAACATGTGGCGACCATCTTCAACATAACGAAGACCTTCAGCAATCCAGAGCGAAATCATTTCGAAGGGATCGGTTGCGCCCTTGATGGCATCGCCCAATCGAAGCGTGTAGTAATCAAGCTCTTCGATAACTAAATCTGCGACCAAGTCAGCCGAGCTTGAGAAATATTCGTAGATCGAGCTACGTGAAAGTCCCGCCTTTTGGGCGACAGCTGCAACAGTAATTGCGGATGCTCCACCAGATATTGCAAGCTCCATCGCAGCACTCATTAGTTGCTGACGGCGAAGTTCGCGGTGAGCTACAAGTGTGGGGGCTTGGATCTTTGGCACGGCGCTATCTTCCCACTGAAATCAGGAGCGGTCTAGTTCACGCACGGAATGCCGGAACCTTCAACAGGTAATCCGTTGGTGCCGACTTTTACAACCTTCTTCTTTGCTGGCGCTGTAGAGGTTGCCTTAGGCGTGGCAGTTACTTTGGGATAGAAGAGATTCTGAACGTATGTATTGACGGTCGCAGTATCGATGATGTTCACGCTCTGGGAGTTAATCATTCCGTACTTAACAATAGGCAAAGTATGGAAAGTGATATTTCCACCAGTCAACGCCTTCGCGTTTGGTAAGAAGCCGATCACATCCCAACCATCATCAATCACAACATCTTGCTTGGCGACATCGAGGAGGGCAGAGAGCTTGGAGAGATTTCCAAAAATTCCTTGGGTGCGAAATTTGGTAATGACCCCTGTAATAAATGCTTGTTGGCGGTGGGTACGATCGAGATCGCCGTTTGGCAATCCATGGCGTTGGCGGACAAACTTCAGTGCATCGACTCCCTTAAGAGTCTGGAGTCCGGCCGGAAATACTGCACCTGAATATTGGTGATCATCAACTGCATGCTTGAGACAGACTTGCACGCCATCTAGCGCAATAGATAAGTGATAAAAGCCGACCAGGTTTACTTCTGCAAAGTGATCAATGGGAACATTGAGTAATTGAGATACTGTTTTTATAGTTGCGGTACGACCCGCTTCCCGACTTTTGCGTTCTAGCTCGAGGCCCGAGACCCCTTGTTTGACGAGCTCAAGGGTCTTGTAATACTTAGCGAGACCGTAGGCCTCTTTGATTTTACGTCCGCCCAGTCCTGGGACTTGTACATAATCATCGCGCGGAATAGAAATCGCTACTGCTTTCTTGCCACCGGCAGGAATGTGAATCAAAATCATGGTGTTGGTGTTGTACCCACCAATAGAACTCGAAGAACCAACATGCATTAAATCGAGCAGCGCGCGCGGAAGATCTTTACCATTGTTATCGCGTCGTGAATCAAGACCAAGTAAGAGAATATTTGTGCTGCCATCGGTGGATTGAGGGGCGCCGTCGAGGGCCATAGAGCGAGGGATAGCAGTCTTGGCGGTATTAGTAACAGCTGATGTGCCGAGTGATAATGCGACGATAGCGAGCGATGCGATTACCGCAATTCTTCGTAGCCATTTGTGCACGAGGAGGATCTTATCTAATCAAGCCATGAATACATTTCACTTTGGTACCCTCATCAGATGTCTGAGAAATTGCCGAAGAAAGTAAGGGTCCTCATTGGGGGCGTCCTTTTTTCATCGATCGGCAATGGCATGGTCTTGCCATATTTCTTCCTTTATCTCCATTCTGTTCGTGGTATCGATGCGTGGATAGCTGGTGGCGTTGCCGGATTTGGCGCGCTGATTTCACTTCTCGTCTCACCACTAATGGGAAATGCGATTGATCACTTCGGCCCAAAGCCAATTTTGATGGCATCTTGCGCAGTCAGTGGAATTGGTTATGCATCACTTGCATATATTCACCACGCCTCATTCGCCTTGCTCTCCGTAGCAATTCTCTCTATCGGCCAATCAGGCATGTGGCCAGCACAGCGTTCGATTCAAAGTGAGCTAACGCCAGAACATTTGCGAGAGCGCATGTTTGGCGCATCATTTGCCGCTCTCAATATCGGTATTGCTATTGGTGGACTCGTAGCATCACTGATTGTCGATCTTCATAATTCTCGTACCTTTGAATTGCTCTACCTCTTAGATGGCGCATCCTTCTTTGGATATATTGCCAGCGTCGCCTGGATCGGAAAAGTCGGTCAACGAAGCGCAGCTGAGAAGAAAATTAATTCAGAGCGAACCGATGGCTGGCGCGAAGTGCTTGCTGATAAGACCTTTGTGAAATTCTGGTTTGTCACACTATTTGCAATTCTCTTTGGCTATGCCCAACTTGAAGTTGGTATCGGATCCTTCGCTGTTCTTGTGGCCAAAATGAAACCCTCCGAGATGGCCTATCCACTTGCAGTAAACACGATCCTGATTGGCGCATTTCAACTTTATTTCGTCAAAAGATTTGAAAAAGTAAAGCGCGCCAACGCGTTAGCAATCGCCGCGACCCTCTGGGCGCTCTCCTGGGTTGCGGCAAGCTTTGCAGGCTTTAATACCCATTGGGCGCTGGCCTCAATGGTGATCTGCCAATTGATCTTTGCAACCGGTGAGATGGTCTGGTCTCCGATTATCCCGTCGGTTACCAATCAGCTTGCACCAGAACATCTCCGTGGTCGATACAACGCGGCATCTGGGAATTCATGGCAGATCGGAATGATTGCCGGTCCAATTTTTGCAGGCACGCTCTTAGGCGCTGGCCTCCATTGGCTTTGGCTGGGATCAATGATTTTCGGGCTATTAACAGTTTCGTTTTTTGCATTGCGGCTCAAACTTCCAGATCGAGTGATACATGGATAACTCCCCGGGCGCCCTTGCTCTAGTGGGATCTGGTGAATATCTCCCCGTTATGGCAGATCTTGAAAAGTGGTTATTAGAACAAGCGATTGCTCGAGGTAAATCCAACCGCTTTGTGCAGATCCCCACTGCTGCTGGATTAGAAAGTCCCGAAAGCCTTAACTACTGGAAAGAGCTGGGACGAAAGCAAGCAGAACGAATCGGCGCCGAACAAATATTTCTACCAATCTTTAATCGCGAAGGTGCGATGGATGAATCACATATCGATGTAATCCATAACGCTGGGCTGATCTATTTATCTGGTGGCAACCCCATTCATTTAGCGCAATCTCTCGTGGATACCCCAGTGTGGAATGCAATTAAATTTAATTGGGAGAATGGGAGTTCACTGGCTGGATGCAGCGCTGGTGCAATGGCCATGAGTAGCGATGTGCCGCACTTCTTTCGCATGAAAGAAGAGGGCGAACCAGGCCTTGGGATAACACCACATATTCGCACCATTCCTCACTACAACAAATTCTTTGGCTGGATTCCCGATAAAGCCGCAAAAGTCATGATGAAAGCGCCAGAAGGTGTAGTAATTGTGGGAATTGATGAAGATACTGCGATGGTCTGCGAATCTGGCACTTCATCATGGAAAGTGATCGGCAAGGGAAGCGTGCATATTTTGCTAGGTGCACCGACACAGAAGCACAGTGCGGGAGAGATCTTTAATTTAGAGAGTTAGAAGTAGAATCTACTCATGAACGCAATCAATAATTTCAATCGCAAAGTTGCGGAGAAAATTACCGCAGCCGTTTCCACGATGTGGTGCGCCTACCTCTTTATGGCGATTGCTTTGATTTCATTACCAGCCGCGATCAAAACCCACGACCTCATTGTCATCGTTGCTTGGGTTGCACAGACATTTCTACAATTAGTTCTTCTCTCTATCATCATGGTGGGCCAGAACGTCTCATCCGCTTCAGTTGAACAGAAGATCAATGAGACGCACGAAGCCTCGCTCGGTGAATTTGAACTCGCTAAAGAGGCCCGCACTATCGCCAATCAAGAGCTGAGTGAATTAAAGGAGATAGCGAGCGAGATTCATCGAGTGATTCGGGATCTTGAAAGCAAGAAGTAAATATGAATTTACGGCATTTATTGGCAATTCCTTATGTAAAGCGCTTTTTTGTAACTCGCTTTATCTCCAATCTTGGCAATGGCATGGCACCGATCGCCCTAGCATTTGGAATTCTCCAGCTACCTAACGGAAGTGCATCACTGCTCGGACTTGTGCTGGGAGCAAACACGATAGCCACACTTATTATTTTTCCATTTGGTGGAGTAATTGCCGACCGCTTTGGCCGAATCAAAATGGTGGCGATCACCGATGTTATGGGGTCACTTGGCTTGATTGTCCAAGCCTCTTTCTTTGCTACCGGACATGTACCAATCTGGGTCTTACTCTTTGCAAATATTAACTTTGGGCTTCAAGCAGGAATTTGGTGGCCAGCTTTTTCTGGAATTCTTCCGGCGCTACTTCCCGAAGAAGAACTTCAAAAAGGAAATGCCTTCCTCTCCTTTATCTCCAATGTCGCGCTCATTTCTGGCGCAGCTCTCGGTGGAGTTCTTGTTACGACATCTGGCGCGACTGCAGCGCTCTTTATTGATGCCTTTTCCTTCCTTGTTGCAGGTGTGATTGTTTCTACATTCCGACATCTAGTTCCGGCGCGAAGCAATAACGAGCACTCCATGATGCAAGATCTCATACACGGATGGAAAGTCTTTCTCTCCTACCGATGGATCGTCGCAGTTGTGGGTGGATTCTCTTTCATTGTGATGGCTTGGGCGGGTGCGCAAGAAGTTTTAGGTCCCCTGATTTCACTTCAAAGATTTCATGGCGCTTCCTCGTGGGCAGTTGTTTTAACGGCGGAATCTATTGGCTTAGTACTGGGATCACTCATTGGTTATCGAATCGTTGTGAAGCATCCGATGCGCTTCATGATGATCATTACTTGGTCGCTCTCGATTTATATCTGGGTCCTATCTGGTAGCCATTCCTTGGCCTTCATTGCATTTACCGCCCTCCTTTGGGGAATCACACTTGATCTCTGGGGAACGATCTGGACTACCGCCATGGTCCGCCAGGTGCCCCGAGAATCGCTCTCCCGGGTCTCTGCCTTTGATGGCATGGGTTCCATGTTCTTCCGGCCACTAGGACTCTTAATAGCGGGGCCACTGGCCGCCTGGCTCGGAATCATCCATGCGATGTGGTTCTTTGCACTCTTTAGCGCAGTTATCGTGGGAATAGTTCTGCTGGTCCCGGAGGTTAGGAATATGGAGATGCCCAGCGCAGACTCAGCAAACTCTTAGATTCTCCCTTTAAGTTTTACTCATACGTGACATTGTCGAAAGGTAAATAAATGAAGAGCACTTTTGCAAAAGTTGGATTCGGATTTGTTCTGGGATCAGTCGTTATTGGCGGAGTAGCAACAGCTGCCGGAACTTTTAGCGGCGCCAACGTTGTGAAAGCTTGCGTGGATAACAAGACAAACGCAATCTACGCAACCACGACTGGAACATGTCCCGTCACTCGCACACTTGTAACACTCGGCGCTCCACCAACAACAACCTCTTCTAACACAACTATTACTTCCACAACCAGCCTCAACCCTATTGTGCAAAAAGTCGCACCTGCTGTCGTGACAGTTACCGTCACTACAACTAACGGTGGCGCCACTGGATCTGGATCAATCCTTCAAACTAATGCAACATCTAGCTACATCATCACTAATAATCACGTGATTGCCGATGCTGTTTCTGGTGGAACCGTCAGCGTCGAACTCGATAATGGCCAAGAAACTTCCGCCACAATTGTTGGGCGCGATATCGCTTATGATCTAGCGGTATTAAAAATTAATCTAGGAAATCTTCCAACTCTTACTATTGGTGATTCTTCTGCGCTCAATATTGGGGATCAAGTAATCGCTTTTGGTTCACCACTTGGACTTGATCGCACTGTGACATCTGGAATCGTCTCTGCGCTCAATCGTCCAGTCACAACTGGTACGACTGGCGCTGAATCTTATGTAGATGCAATTCAGACCGATGCTGCAATTAACCCCGGCAACTCTGGTGGCGCACTTACTGATTCGCAGGGTCGCATTGTCGGCGTTAACTCCGCCATTGCATCACTCAGCAGCGGTAGCGGCTCGATCGGTCTTGGATTCTCGATTCCGATTAATGAAGCCAAGCGCGTCTTTGATGAGATCATCAAGACTGGCCACTCGACTCGACCAGTACTGGGTGTTTACTTTGATACAACTTTTACCGGCAAGGGCGCAAAGATCTCCAGCTTGGCTACTCCAAGTCCAGCGGGAACTGCTGGTATTCCAGCAGGATCAATCGTGACCGATATTGATGGAACAAAAATTCCGGACCAGACGGCAGCGATCGTAAAGATCCGCTCGTATGTGCCGGGCACAACCGTGAAAGTCACTGTGACGCTACCTACGGGCGGCAGCAAGACATTCTCAGTAACTCTTGGTTCAGCGGTCTCCAACTAAATCGTTCTGCGAATAGAAAATCTTCTCAGAGCTATTCGCTAACTTCTGCGCATCACTTTCAGTAGCGCATTGCACGGTAAATATCGTGCTCTCGCCCGGCAACAAAGTGATGCGCTGATGGTTAACAACCGCCCCATTGACGATTAGCTCGGGAAGCGCGCAGAGCTCAAAGATAAAGTCGGTCGCTCTGATGTCATAGGTAATCGTGCTACCAATAACTTCTAAGCCAATTGAAAACTCGTTACCACCCAATGGCTCTGCCGGGGCGTTGGTGGACTTACGAGCTGTGCGCATTCCCGCAAAATCTGCAATCAGATATGAACCATCACTTTTTGCAAATGGTAATTCAATGTCAAATACTTCATGTGCGCCAACTTCAATATCTAATTCCAGGCGATCTAGTTTTCCTGCACTATTAATCTGGCTCAATATCAGCGTATCTGAAATAGAAGAAGCGTTCTCATTGAGAATCTTGAGGGCTCGATCAACTCCGTCGAAGTGAAGCACAATAGATTTGTAGGCGCTCTGTAGTGAGTACCAAGCCAGCTTCTGTGCACCAGCACTATCTCGGATTGCCCAACTCAACACGGGCCACATATCGTTAAATTGCCAGAGGAAGGTGCCAGAACATGTGGCATACAAAGTACGGAAATGTTTAACACCGATCTCAACTGCGCGAGCTTGAACTAATTGCGAAGCGAAATACCAACTCTTGCCAGACGTTGGTGGTCTTTGGAATTCCCACGCCAATCCATTGGCAATGTTCTCCATTCCTTTAAAGGCTTTTTGATGTTCAATCACGCCGGCACTTGTGGGCTCTAGGTCGGTAGTGCCCAGTGATTTCATTAACGTCGGCCATGATCCAGGACCGTTATAACCAAACTCTGCTGAAAGTGATGGCGAGTACTCTTCATAGCGCTGGTACGGCAAGCGATTCCAGACATCCCAAATGTGATTGGTGCCAGAGAGTTCGGACATCACATCATCTGATTCGGGCGCAAAGGGAGATCCCGGAATATATGGCCGTTCGCCGTCGAGCTCTTGAACAAGTGCGGGGAGTAGATCGAAGTAATAGTCAGCGCCCCACGGGCGGCCTTGTAGCTCATCCTCCCAGCCCCAGTTCTGATGGCCTTCTAAACATTCATTGTTGCCGCACCACATAAAGAGTGATGGATGCTTGGTCAGGCGCGCAATATTTTCTCGAGCTTCTAATCGCACTTCCTCATAACTCTCGGGATCTTCTGAATATGCAGCACAAGCAAATAAGAAGTCCTGCCACACAAGAATTCCTTCTCGATTACAAATATCGTAGAAGATCTCGGATTCATAGATGCCGCCACCCCAAATGCGAATGGCATTAACGCCGAGTTCTTTTAAATTATTGATCTGTGCTTGATATTGATCGCGGGTGATGCGATGAGGAAAGGGATCATCGGGAATCCAGTTAACTCCCTTAAGCCAGATCCGCTCACCATTAATCTCGGTACTAAAGAGGGTACGTTCGCCGATTTTCTCTTGATTGATCGCGACATCGCGAAAGCCAACGGTGGATTGATATTGATCATCAGGTGTTGTGATCTCCACGATGCAGAGCCGGCCACGCCCAACTCGCCAGAGCTGTACCCCATCGACTTCAATGATTGATCGCTCATTTGCCGCGATCTCATTAGCGTAAATCACTCTCTCACCATCAAGAATACGAATCGATGCAGATTTTGCGCCACGAATATGTGGTGTCACAGCAAGAGTCTTAGAGGTGGCATTGAGTTGAACTGAATCAATTACCGAGCCACTCCAAGAAATTAACTCAACTGGTTTCCAGATTCCACTTGTGAGAGTGATGGGACCCCAGTCCCAACCAAAAGAGCAAGCCATTTTGCGAAGAATGTTGTAGGGGCGGTTGTAGGGATTAGGTAGCGGTCCGCGTAATTTTTCGAGTCGAATTGCTTCAGTTAGTGGTGCTGCGAATTTAATCGATAGCTCGATATCCCCAGCGAGAAAATCTGTCGTGAGATCTAATGAATATGAGCGATGCATATTCTTGGTCGCCAAGCGCTCGACTCCATTGATAGATACGGTGGCGAGAGTATCTAGGCCATGAAAATACAACTCATGATGATCGCCAGTAGATGGCTTTTTGATAGTTGTGCGATATGTGAAATCGGCAGAACCAATCCAGGCCATCTCGGCTTCGTTACCATCGATTCGAATATCACGAATCTCACCTGCAGCAATTAAGTCAGTATGGACAGTGCCAGGTACGGTGGCAGGAAAAACCTTGCCGTCGAAATGTAGTGACCAACCGAGATCAATCTGATCTCTGGTGACCTTCATTTACTTAACAGAACCTGCCAATAGACCGCGGACGAAGAAGCGCTGGAGTGAAAGGAAGACGATCAACGGAATGATGATCGAGAAGATGGCAGCAGGTGCCACGTTTTCCCAGTGCGAGCCGAGGTTTCCAGAGAGGTTTGCGAGGTGGAGTGTCAGCGGTGCGACATCGTCGGTTCCACCTGCGAAGACGAGCGCAACCAAGAGATCGTTCCAGATCCAGAGGAATTGGAAGATAGCAATCGAGGCAAGTGCCGGAATGGAAAGTGGAAGAACGATGCGGCGGAAAACTTCAAAGTGGTTAGCGCCATCAACGCGAGCAGCTTCCATAATTTCACGGGGAAGGGCAGCGACGAAGTTGTGGATTAAGTAAATAACTAATGGCATACCGAACATAACGTGCGGCAACCAGACTGAAGCCAAAGTGCCCACAATATGCAGCGAAGGAATAATCGTGACACCAAAGAGCTTGACGCCGGTGGCAAAGAAAGTCAGCAATGGCAAGAGCGAAAGTTGTAGTGGAACACCTTGTAGCGCAAAGAGACCATAGAAAATGTGATCGCTAAAGCGGAAAGGAATCCAGGCAAGTGCGTAAGCAGCCATCAAACCAAATCCGACCGAGAGAACTACAGCCGGGATGGTGATTGCAAGTGAGTTAACAGCGAAAGGAATCATTCCCTGACTGCCGATTGACCCACCGCCAGCAAAGAGAACGGCATGGAAGTTATCCCAAGTGAATTTTGGATGGAGGAAGACGGTCCACCAACCAGTGGAGCGAATATCTTCATTAGGGCGGAACGCTGTGACAAAGAGGCCAAAGGTAGGAATCGTCCAGAGAACGGCAATCACAGTCACAACTGCAGAAGCGATAGGTGAAGTGAATGCCCGATCTGAGCCATGTGACTTCACGGCCTTAATCTTCTTTACCTTCTTAGGAGCATCGATGACGGTAGACATTAACGTTTCCGTTCTGCGCGAAGTGAGCGAATGTTGTAATAAGTAATCGGGATTACGCCCAAGAAGATCAATACTGCGAGGGAAGCACCGCGGCCATAGTTGAGGTAGACGAAGTTCTCATCAAACATGCGATTGGAGAGCACGTCGGTCTTGAAGTTACCGCCGGTCATAGTGTGAATAACATCGAATAACTTCAGGGTACCGACCATCGCAGTCGTCAATACAACAATAATTGTGTTGCGAACCATCGGCACCGTGATGGTGCGGAACATCTTTATTCCGGTGGCGCCATCTAATTGAGCTGCTTCTTCAATTTCGGCCGGGATTCCCTTGATTGCGGCAGAGAGGATAACCATCGCAAAACCAGTGAAGCCCCAGATGTAAACGATCATGAGGAGTCCGTTGTTCCACGGCGACCAGAGAAGTAGGTGCGGCGGATCAATATGTAGCCAAGTAAGAATCTGACCAACAAGGCCGGTCTGAGGTGTGCCTGGATCGTTGTAGCCGTAGACGAATTTCCAGATGAGAGACCCACCTACGAATGAGATCGCCATCGGCATAAAGATCAAAGTCTTGGCGAGTGCTTCACGCTTCATCTTGTTGAGCATGGTTGCGAGGGTGAGGCCAAGGGCAGTAACAATTACTGGCGAGATGATTACCCAAGCGAAGGTATTGATAAAGGTACGAACAATCTCTGGATCTTGAAAAGCAACTGCGTAGTTTTTGAAGCCCACCCATTTTGATGAATCTGCATTCTTAAAAGATTCCATAATGGTTTGAATTGCCGGAATACCAAGGCCAGTCATGGCCAATATAAGTGCGGGAACTAAGAAAATTACTAAGGCTATTTTTGATTGTGACTTGCCCTTAATACGCGCGCCATATGCAAAGGCTGCGGCGTAGATACCAAAGAAGATGGCGAGGACTGCAAAGATCTGAAAGAGCTTGGGAGCTGCATTAGATAGTAATCCGGACCAGGTAACCACTGGCGCCTCACCTTCTATTGATAAAGATTTAGGGAATCTTTGTAGCTGAAATTATTTACTTATCTTAGAGATAAAAACGGGGTTCACCAAGAGGTGAACCCCGCTCTTTTAATCAGATGTAACTAGTAGTTTTAATTACCAGTTAGCGTCAATAGCCGCTGCAACATCCTTCATTGACTTACCTTCTGCGTAGAACTTGGTCATTTCCTTCCAGAAAGCACCGTTTACAGCAGTTGGCATCAAGTCAGATGCATCGAACACGATTGCACCCTTCTTAGCCTGAAGTGATTGAGCAACAACCTTCAACACTGGATCTGTGTATGCAGATAGTGGAACGCCTGAGTTAGCTGAAGTCCAGCCGCCAGCCTTTGCACGCTCTGTTGCATAAACAGGTGATGATAGGTAATCGGTTACGCGCTGTGTTGCAACGTTTGAGTTGAACGCAACTGGGAACTCGCCTGCACCTTCGATTGGGTTACCAAACTTGGTGTTGGTTGGAGGTAGGTAGAACGCGTTTGCATCCTTGTCTGCACCAAATGTTGTACCTGCTGGGAACATTGATGAGTAGAAAGAAGCCTGCTGGAGCATGCCGCATGTGCCGTCCTTAAGTCCTGGAACGCCTGCATCCTGGAACTTACGTGTAGCAACAGACTGGAGGTTTCCAACTTGAGCTTGAGTTCCAACCCATGCCTGAACCTTGGCCATTACGCCTTGCATTTCAGGTGATGAGAACTTGAGCTTGCCCTGCCACCACATGTTGTACTTGTCTGGACCTAGCTCGCGAAGAGCCATTTCTTCGATCCAGTCAGTTGAAGGCCAACCTGTAGCTGCGCCAGATTCAATACCAGCACACCATGGTGTTACGCCTGCAGCCTTGAACTTCGCTGCAATTGCATCCATTTGAGCCCATGTTGTTGGGATGGTTACGCCAAGCTTCTTGAACTGTGCTGGTGAGTACCAAACAAGTGACTTAGATGAAGCACCGAATGGAGCTCCGTAAACTTTTCCGTCAACAGTTGTGAATGACTTCCATGCTGGGTTGTAGTACTTGTTGATGTTTGCCAATACCTTTGCAGATACTGGAACAGCCTTACCTGTTGCAACCATTGTTGCTACAAGACCTGGCTGAGGAATGATTGCGATATCAGGTGCGTTTCCGCCCTTAACACGAACAGGGAGAAGAGTCTCGAACTGGTCGGTACCTTCGTAAGCAATCTTGATACCTGTGCAAGCTGTGAAGTGAGCGAAAATCTTTGTCATCACTGTAGCTTCTGGGTCACGGATACCTGCGAAGATCTTTACTGTCTGTCCTGAAAGCTTTCCGAACTGTGAGTAATCGCCACAGTCAGCAGCCTTAGCTGAAGTTGCAGAGAACATTGTTGCTGAAAGAGCAACGATGCTTGCGACAACTGTAAGTTTGATTGATTTTTTCATTCGACCTTACCTTGTTATCTGGTCCGAGCACCGAGGGGTTGCCCGCGTCCCGCCCCGAAATTTACCTATCTATTACGTCAGATGGGAATTCGCTGAAGCGGGGCCTTTATAACAATTTAGTTACCGGATAGCCCATTATTTGCTATTACTCGGGAGTACCAGCGGCCAGATTCCTTGATGGTGCGCACCAGGGTCTCGTAGTTCATATGGACGATCCCAAAGCGCTTGCCGTAGCCCAGTGACCATTCGTAGTTGTCCATCAATGACCATTCGAAGTATCCCTTCACTGGCACGCCAGCTTGGATCGCATCCCCGACTGATGAGATGTAGTCATTGAGATAAGAGATGCGACGAGTGTCATTAATTTTTCCATCGCCACCAATTCCATCATCGTAGGCAACGCCATTTTCAGTGATGTAGATATCTGGCAAGCGATCGCCAAGTTCGTGCTTCCAACGAATGAGACCTTCACCAAAATTCTTAGGAGTTATAGGCCAACCCATATCAGTTAGTGGGCCTTCCGGAGTTGTGTCAACATCGAGATCGAATAGATCAGATGTATTGAATTGCATAGGAGCTGTGCCAGTAGATGGTTTTACTTTGGTGCTCCAGTAATGATTAATACCGAGGAAATCATTATGGGTTTGGGCAAGTTCCATATCGCCATCTTTTATCCATGGTGTGATCTCAGAACCAAACTTCGCCATCAATACATCTGGGTACTTGCCGTGGAAAATTGCATCCATCCACCAACGATTTGCTTGCGCATCTAATACATCGACTGCATGCGCAACATCTGGATTAGTAGGATCGGAAGCGAAGAAGTAATCCTGATTGAGCACTGGCCCCACTTTTACATCCGGATGCACTGCGCGAATTGCGCGGGCCGCAGCGCCATGCGCCAAGACTGTGTGATGTGCTGCTGCGAATGCTTGCTTGCGATCGGTAATTCCAGGTGCATGAACTCCGAGTCCATGCCCCAACCAAGCAACGCACCAAGGCTCATTAATAGGTGCCATCATTTTGACGCGATCACCAAATGCTTGTGAGACAGCTGTGGCGTAATCTGCAAATGCTTGGACGATCTCGCGATTAGCCCATCCGCCCTTATCTTGCAGCGCCTGTGGCAGATCCCAATGGTACAAAGTCATTAAGGGAGTAATTCCCGCTTCAATCAGACCATCGATCAGCTTGTTATAGAAAGTAAAACCGCGTTCTTCGCGTACCCCATCGCCATTGGGAAACATTCGTGGCCAGGAGATTGAGAATCGATATGCCTTGAGGCCAAGCTCTTTCATTAGCGCGATATCTTCTGGAACTCGATGATAGTGATCGCAGGCCACATCACCGGTATCGCCATTAATTACTTTGCCGGGAATTCGCGAAAAGGTATCCCAGATCGATACCCCACGACCATCCTCTTGGGCGGCGCCTTCAATTTGATAGGCAGCAGTAGCTGCGCCCCAAAGAAAGTTATCAGGAAATTTACTCATGTCGGCGCTCCAGAGTTGGGTGGTTGATTGGGATTTGAGGTGGATTGGTGAATGATATGTCGTGAATTCAAATTACTGAATAACTAGCGAATGGAATTTTTTGTGGCTCTCAAAAAAGATGCAAATTGGTGGCGCCAGGCTGCGATTTACCAGATTTATCCACGCTCATTTAAAGATTCTGATGGCGATGGTCTAGGAGATATCAATGGCATCACTTCGCAAGTTAAGTATTTGAAATCACTCAGTCTCGATGCAGTGTGGCTCAGCCCTTTCTATCCATCTGCGCTCGCCGATGGCGGATATGACGTTGATGATTACCGAAACGTTGATCCCAAGCTAGGCACTTTAAAAGATTTTGATCGTATGGTGAAAGCGCTCCACAAAGCAGATATCCGCGTCTTCGTCGATATCGTTCCTAATCACTCATCTAACCGCCACGTCTGGTTCCAAGAAGCACTTGCTGCTAAGCCAGGATCAAAAGCGCGCGATCGCTATATCTTCCGCGATGGCAAAGGTAAGAATGGTGAATTGCCACCTAACGATTGGGCATCACACTTTGCGCCATCTGCCTGGACCCGTACTACCAATCCAGATGGAACTCCTGGCCAGTGGTACATGCACTTCTTCGCTCCAGAACAACCAGATTTCAACTGGGATAACCGAGAAGTCCATTTAGATTTTATTAAGACACTTCGCTTCTGGTCTGATCGCGGGGTTGATGGATTCCGGATCGATGTTGCGCACGCGCTAAAGAAAGATATGAAGCGCATTAACGAGTCATACCAGCAAGTTGAATCATTTAACATCCCACAGGATGGCACCGATATTCTCTTTGATCGAAATGATGTCCATGCGATTTATCGTGAATGGCGCAAGGTATTTGATGAATACAACCCACCACGAGTTGCGGTCGCTGAAGCTTATGTTCAAGCAAAGCGGCGCATGCTCTATGCCCGGAAAGATGAACTCGGCCAAGCATTTAATTTCGATCTCTTAGGATCAGATTTCAAAGCGAAGGAATTTAAGCGCATCATTGCGGAGAACTTAACGCTTGCAAAAGAGAATGGAACTTCATCGACCTGGGTTCTGAATAACCATGATCGAGTTCGAACCGCTACAAAATATGGCCTACCGGATAAGTGCAATCTCAACGAATGGTTGCTCTCTGATGGCAAAGACATCAAGCTCGATCGAGCGCTTGGTCAAAAGCGCGCACGTGCCGCAGCAATGATGTTGATGGCGCTCCCTGGTTGTGTTTATGCATATCAAGGTGAAGAGCTTGGCTTGTATGAAGTAGAAGATCTCAAACATGAAGA
>CANFRP010000023.1 GCA_947449535.1 Actinomycetota bacterium
ACGCCGGTGGGAGCCATATGTTCAACTAGACGAGTGATAGCAGACCAATCGGCTTGGCCTTCATACAACTGTGATGCGTAACGGGCATGAAGTGCGACCCAGGCAACTCCGGCATCTGCAGCAGCACTCGCTGCTTCCAAATAGGTGGGGTGATCATGATCGATACCCACGCGCATCTTTACTGTTACTGGAACGCCATATGGTGCGGCTGCTTTCACCGCTGATGACACAATCGCAGAAAAGAGATTTCGCTTGTAAGGAAGAGCTGATCCCCCACCTCTACGAGTTACTTTAGGGACCGGGCAACCGAAATTAAGATCGATGTGATCAGCCAAGTTATCTTCCATCAACATTTTTACTGCTAAGCCAACGACTTTGGGATCTACTCCATATAGTTGTACCGAACGAGGTGATTCACCTTTACCTGGCGTAATTAATCGCAGCGTCTCTGGATGTCGCTCAATGAGCGCGCGCGCTGTCACCATCTCAGAAACAAAGAGGCCCGCACCTTGTTCGCGGCAGAGGGTGCGAAATGCCGAGTTAGTAATTCCGGCCATGGGAGCAAGAACAACGGGGGCTTCTAAAACCACCTCGTTATTCTCAAAATTACCGTTGGCAATCGGCAATCTCAGCTTTTTAAGAGGTGGTTTAACTTGGGTAGTTAGCAACCCAACAACCGCGGCGCTAGCCATGATTGCACCTGATCGATAGCGATACGTGTTTGCTGCATGGTGTCGCGCTCTCGAATTGTGACAGCGTTATCTTCCAATGATTCAAAGTCAATCGTGATACAAAATGGGGTTCCGATCTCATCTTGGCGACGGTAGCGACGACCAATTGCGCCGGAATCATCAAAATCAATCGACCAATATTTACGTAACTCTTGCGCAAGATCGCGCGCTTTTGGTGAAAGGTCTGCGTTTCGTGAAAGTGGGAGGACAGCTGCCTTAATTGGAGCTAGTCGGTAATCCAACTTCATGACTGCGCGCTTCTCCATCTCCCCCTTGGCATTTGGAGCTTCATCTTCGGTGAAGGCATCCATCAAGAAGGTCAGTGCACAACGATCCACACCTGCTGCCGGTTCGATAACAAAGGGAGTCCAGCGCTCATTTTTCTCTTGATCAAACCAAGTCAGATCCTTACCGGATGCAGCAGAGTGCGCCTTCAAGTCAAAGTCGGTACGAGAAGCGATACCTTCGAGTTCGCCCCATTCAGTGCCATTGAATTCGAATTTGTATTCGATATCTACAGTGCGCTTGGAGTAGTGAGATAACTTCTCCTTAGGGTGTTCAAATAAACGAAGGCGGTCTGGATTAATTCCGAGGCCCTTGTACCACTCGAGTCGAGTATCGATCCAATATTGATGCCATTCTTCATCGGTACCTGGCACGACGAAGAATTCCATCTCCATCTGCTCGAATTCGCGGGTACGGAAAATGAAGTTTCCTGGTGTGATTTCATTACGGAAAGATTTTCCGATCTGACCAATTCCAAAAGGTGGCTTCTTGCGTGATGTGGTGGCCACGTTATCGAAGTTAATGAAGATTCCCTGTGCCGTCTCTGGACGCAAATAAGCAAGACCAGATTCATCTTCTACTGCGCCAAGAAAAGTTTTAAGTAGGCCAGAGAATTGCTTCGGGGTAGTGAATTTTCCTTTGTTGCCACAGTTTGGACAATTAACTTCATCCATCGATGCCGGCGCTTTGCCGTGCTTTGCTTCATACGCTTCTTCTAAATGATCGGCGCGATAGCGCTTATGGCACTCAGTACATTCAGTGAGCGGATCGCTAAACGTTTCTACGTGGCCAGATGCTTCCCATACTTCTTTGGCAAGGATCACGCAGGAATCAAGGCCAACAACATCTTCCCGACCTTGCACCATGCTGCGCCACCATTGACGCTTCACATTGTTTTTGAGTTCAACACCAAGTGGGCCGTAATCCCATGCGGCGCGAAGTCCGCCATAAATTTCAGATGATGGATAAACAAATCCACGACGCTTGGCTAAGCTAACAATTGTTTCGAGTCGATCTGCGGCCATTTTTTTCTCCTCCGGCTGGCTGTCGGCTTACTGATTCTTGCTGGTCGCAAGGTGGCTAATGATACCTTGAGCACATGATCGCAATCGTGCTTGCAGCCGTCACCGTTGGCTCCACGACCTTCGGCGGATATATCGCCCTCAAATCAAAAGATCGCTTCCATCTCGTATTGGGCCTATCCGCAGGGCTCCTGCTCGGCTTGGTCTCCTTCGATCTCTTCCCAGAAATTTTCGCCAATGCCACACTCACAGTCGGCAAAATTCCAGGTGTTGTCTTTGCATTCGTAGCGGGCTTTTTAATCCTGCACTTCTCAGAACAATTTGCCGGATCGCACGAGCCAGCTGATTCTGATTACGAACACGAGCACAGCCATTACGGAAATATTGCGGGTTCACTTGGCGCGCTAGCGATGGCAGTCCACGTCTTCTTCGATGGCGTCGCACTTGCGGTGGCTTTTAAAGTTTCTAACAATTTGGGTTTTGCCGTATTTATTGCACTTTTGGTGCACGCATTTAGCGATGGTCTCAACACCGTTGCATTGCTTGTTAAATCCGGTAACTGGACCCGAAAAGGCGTGGCGCTTCTGGGAGTAGACGCAGTTGCCCGAATTTCTGGCGCAGTATTGGGATCTGTCATTGCTGTCAGTGATCCCTGGCTCGCGATTTATCTCGCATTATTCGCGGGCTTCCTTATTTATATTGCAACTTCCCATATTTTGCCTGAGGCCCACTCTCGCCATCCATCTCGCTACACCATGCTCGCTACCTTGACTGGCGTTGCCATTATGTGGGGCGTAGTAGCAGCATTGTGATTACCATGAACGCGCTAGATCTTTTAGCAACTTTTGTCTTTGCACTCGTCGGCGCCCGGGTTGCAGCTGATCGTCGGATGGATTGGGGTGGAATTCTCTTTATCTCTGGAGTTGCAGCGCTGACCGGTGGAACGCTTCGAAATGTATTTCTCGGCGCACAACCTATTTGGTTACAAAATTCAAATTTCATTATTGCCGTTGGTATTGCCGTCATCATCACTATCGTATTTAATATTACAAAACCGATCGGCAAGTTCTTGCTCATCATGGATACTTTTGGTCTTGCAGTTTCCACCGTCTCTGGAGTTCAGATCGCTTTGTACTTGGGAGCCCCCAGATATTCAGCGGTAATTCTCGGATTGATTACTGCAACTGCAGGTGGTCTGCTCCGTGACATTTTGTGCCAAGTAGAGCCCGTCTTATTGCATCGCGAAACCATTGGCACATCTGCAGTATTAGGTGCCACCGTGTATGTACTCCTGGCTTACTCGAATATTTCTACAAATGTAATCGCCCTAGCAGCGGGCGCTACCGTTTGTTTAGTACGTGGACTCTCGATCTATTTCGATCTACATTTACCAAAAATCAAGCGACATTAACTAGCGACTCAAGGAGTTTGTGCATTCATCCTTGGACCAATCGTAGTTTCGCCAACCTTTTTCAATGCACCAAGTCGTTTTAGCAATAGATTCAGATTGCGCATTGCTAAATGATCTATTCCATGGATTTTCATGAATAATTGAGGTGGTAGCTGACCGAGAGGCAATTTTTAGATCAATTGTTGATACAACTTCTTCACTACTTCCCAATATATTGCTAGCAATAACGGAAAAAGTTGTTTTCCCAGTCTTAAGTCTATTTTGAGGAAAAGAGAAACATCTAGCAAGTTGATTGGGATCATTAGTTTCAAATGTCAACTTATTGGCACCGCTCATCTGCAGCTTTATTGAACTTTCGCGATTTTTCCATGTCGCTTCGTGATCGCCATGCGCACACACAATGAAGTAAGGGTCAGAGATGTCATTAATGGGAACAAAAGGAGCATCTAATCTTGGTACTTGAGTGACTGATGGAACATTTTTAATTGCAAACTCTTTAGTTGGTCCTTGTTTAAATTCGTTGTAACCGTAAATGTTAACTTTAAGGCTATTAAAATACTGCAACCCCCACGATGACCCGATTTTCAACGAATATTTACTCCCACTGACAGAAAATTTGGTGTCATTGATTGGTTCATCATTTTTAATGTGGCCAGTAGTTTCCAGAATTTTCTCACCTTTAAGGTCTTGAAACTCAACATAAAACCAGGGGCTTGAATTTTTTGAAGTAGATTGAAGCACTGCTTCGGGATTCCAATTTGATGCAGGTGCTTCCCATGAAATATTCAAACTTCCGTCATCCGCAAATGAATCAAGGTGAATATTTTGAACCTCACTCGGAGCAGCTTTGTTCGCGGTTGTGCCACAAGCAGTCATTACTGTCGTTGCGAAAAGTAGGACAATTGGGAGAAGTAGGCGATTTCTCATTTACTAAATATAACTTTGAGTCTTCGAAATCGAAAGTTATTTAGCAATAATGACCGATCACTTTTGGGCTTCGGTCGTTACGCTTTGCCAAAGCGTCGCTCTCGATCAGCATAAATCTCAATCGCTTTCCATAAAGTGTGACGATCCACATCTGGCCACAACACATCCATAAAGACCATCTCGGCATAAGCCGATTGCCATGGAAGGAAGTTAGAGGTGCGCTGCTCCCCCGATGATCGCAGGAACAAATCCACATCACTCATTTTGGGGCTATACATATGCTTGGCAAAGAGTTTTTCAGTGATCTGATCCGGCTTTAATTTCTTTGATTTGATCAGCTCGGCGATGGATGTGGCGGCATCTACGATTTCACTTCGCCCGCCATAATTGACACACATGTTTAAAGTCAAGACTTTGTTCCGTTTGGTCAGCTCTTCGGCTATCTGCAATTCATCAATCACGCTCTTCCACAATCGCTGTGGACGCCCGACCCATTGCACCTTCACGCCCATATCGTTCATCTCATCGCGGCGACGACGAATCACATCGCGATTAAAGCCCATCAGAAATTTCACCTCATCCGGAGAGCGGCGCCAATTCTCGGTAGAAAATGCATAAGCGCTGAGTTCTTTCACACCAATTTCAATTGCGCCTTGCACAACATCAAAGAGCGCAGCTTCTCCGGCTTCATGCCCCGCAGTGCGTGGCAGCCCTCGCTTCTTAGCCCAGCGACCATTGCCATCCATCACCACTGCAACGTGATGCGGAATCTGCGACGGCGTTAATTTCGGAGGCAT
This sequence comes from Actinomycetota bacterium, assembly GCA_947449535.1. Lineage (GTDB taxonomy): Bacteria > Actinomycetota > Actinomycetes > Nanopelagicales > Nanopelagicaceae > AAA044-D11. The sequence goes on from CANFRP010000023.1 coordinate 5,174, forward strand.
CGCTATATTCTCTCAACCATCGGCAAGCTTCTCAATCCCCGCTCGAGGTGCCATTGAAGATATGCAGCGATAAGTCCTGATGCTTCGCGGCGAGATTTATTCTCTGATTCAACTGCGCCACTCCACTCGCCAGTCAACAAATCTGACATAAGTGAGAGCGTGGCTGGTGTGGGAGTCGCAGCTGCTGACGGTTTGCATTCGGTGCACACAGAGCCGCCACCGACCAGTGAAAAATATTTATGAGGACCTGGTGCATCACAGCGCGAGCAATTGGTCAGTGATGGCGCATACCCTGCGACGGAGAGAGAACGCAGAAGGTAGGCGTCAAGAATTAAAGATGGGTCATACGTTTTATGGGCAAGTGCTTTGAGCGCTCCGCTTACTAATAGGAATTGCTGCAAGGCAGGTTCATGTTCTTGCGCCGTAAATCGCTCGGCAGCTTCGAGTATGGAGGATGCAATTGTCCATTGCTGATAATCCTGCGAGATGACATCGCCGTAATTTTCAATGGTCTCTGCTTGCGAGACCACATCAAAAGTCTTACCGGAATAGAGCAAGAGATCGACATGACTAGCGGGTTCTAGGCGCGCGCCCCACCGCGATTTAGTGCGTCGCACACCTTTTGCTACTGCGCGCAGACGGCCATGATCACGAGTGAAGAGAGTAATGATGCGATCGGCTTCACCTAATTTTTGGGTGCGCAGAACAATTGCTTGATCGCGATAGGTAGCCACGGATCACACCGTAGCGGGAATTACTTGCGAAGTCCGCGATTGACGGCCGACACAACGGCCTTCAGTGCTGCATTAGTGGTCGATGGATCAATTCCAATACCCCAGAAGATCTGATCGCCAATTTCACACTCGAGGTAGGCAGCTGCTTTCGCATCGCCACCAGCAGAGAGTGCGTGCTCGTAGTAATCCAAAACGCGAACATTTACGCTCTTGAGATGGGTGCTAATTGCAGTGACAAATGCCGCAACAGGACCGTTACCGGTGCCTTTGAGTGTGACGACAGCGCCGTTGTCGACGAGATCAACTGTGAGTTGAACATCCTCATCCATATGAGATGACTGCGAGAGTCCCTGAAGTTTGAAACGTCCCCAAGAACCATCGCTGGATGGAAGATATTCATCTTCAAAGATTTGCCACAAAGCTGGCGCGGAAATCTCGCCACCTTCGGTATCAGTTTTGGTCTGGACGACTTGGCTAAATTCAATTTGAAGTCGACGTGGCAGATCGAGGTGATATTCATTCTTCATTAAGTAAGCAACGCCACCCTTGCCGGATTGAGAATTCACACGAATCACCGCTTCATAGGAGCGGCCAATATCTTTCGGGTCAATCGGCAGGTAAGGAACGGCCCATGGATGTTCGTGCACATGGCGTCCAGCAGCTTTTGCATCTTTTTCAAGATGTTCAAAGCCCTTCTTAATTGCATCTTGATGAGAGCCAGAGAATGCAGTGAATACTAGATCGCCGCCATAAGGATGACGCTCGGGTACACGAAGCTGGTTGCAATATTCCACGGTACGACGAACTTCATCGATATCAGAGAAATCAATATGAGGATCGATTCCTTGACTAAACATATTTAAACCAAGTGTTACAAGACAGACATTGCCGGTGCGCTCACCATTGCCAAAGAGTGTTCCTTCGATGCGATCTGCACCAGCGAGATATCCAAGCTCGGCTGCGGCGACACCAGTGCCACGATCATTGTGTGGGTGAAGTGAGAGCACGATCGAATCGCGGTATTTCAGATGGCGATGCATCCATTCGATGGAATCTGCATAAACGTTAGGGGTTGCCATTTCTACAGTGGCCGGAAGGTTGATAATCGTCTTATGCGCAGGTGTTGGCTGCCAGACATCATTGACGGCGTCACATACTTCAAGTGCAAACTCGAGCTCGGTGCCGGTATAAGACTCAGGAGAATATTCAAAGAAGACATTGGTGCCAGGGACTGATGCGATGAGCTCCTGACAGATCTTTGCGCCATCGACGGCGATCTGCTTGATGCCCGCTTTGTCCAGACCAAAGACCACGCGACGTTGCAATGTAGAGGTCGAGTTATAGAGGTGAACCACCGCTTGCTTGGAACCCTTAATGGATTCAAAGGTGCGCTCGATTAATGGGCGACGAGCTTGGGTCAATACCTGGATGATGACATCATCAGGAATTAGCCCGTCTTCAATAATTTTGCGGACGAAATCAAAATCGGTTTGCGATGCTGCGGGGAATCCCACTTCAATCTCTTTGTAGCCCATCTCGACCAACAACTTAAACATCGCGAGCTTGCGATTTGAATCCATCGGATCAATGAGAGCTTGGTTTCCGTCACGAAGATCTACCGAGCACCATTGCGGGGTCTCGGTGATGCGCTTGGTGGGCCAGGTTCGGTCAGTCAGATCCACCGGAATAAATGGCGCATAGCGATGCACGGGCATCTGCGACGGGATCTGCTTGGGGAAACTCATGCCCGAAGTTTACCTATAGAACTGGGAGGTAACGATCCAATTCATAAGCCGAGACTTGCTTGCGATAGTCATCCCATTCTGCGCGCTTATTACGCAGAACATACTCAAAAACATCGGCGCCTAGGGCTTCGCGGACAAGGGCGCTTGCCTCCATCGCAATGATTGCTTCCTCAAGATTCGTTGGAAGCGCTTCTGGATCTGAGGGTTCTTCTAGTTTGTAGCCCTTTTCAATTCCGGTCAGTCCGGCAGTCAAAATTACTGCAAAAGCCAGATAAGGATTACATGCTGAATCTGGAGAGCGAACTTCTACGCGAGTGGAGTTCTCTTTCTTTGGCTTGTATGCCGGAATGCGAACCATCGCACTTCGATCATTCTTTCCCCATGTCACAAATGCTGGCGCTTCTCCCCCGCCATTGAGTCGCTTATATGAATTAACCCATTGATTGGTGATCGCAGTAACTTCGCGGGCATGCTTCATGATGCCGGCAACGAAGGAGCGACCGATTGCAGAAAGTTGATCTGGTGCACCCTCTTCATAAAATGCATTTGCCTCACCCTTGAAAAGTGAGAAGTGAGTATGCATTCCCGAACCCGGATGCTCGGTAAATGGCTTTGGCATAAAGGATGCATGGAAGCCTTGATCGAGTGCGACTTCCTTAATGACGTGACGAAATGTCATGATGTTATCGGCGGTAGAAAGTGCATCGGCATAGCGAAGATCGATCTCTTGTTGTCCAGGTGCGCCCTCGTGATGTGAGAACTCCACGGATACACCCATCGCTTCCAGCATGGTGATTGCCTGACGACGAAAATCATGGCCAACGGCTGCAGGTGTGTGATCGAAATATCCACCTTGATCAACCGGGATTGGTGCTTCACCTTTTACTGGTGCGTTCTTAAAGAGGAAGAATTCCATTTCCGGATGGGTGTAGCAGGTGTAGCCCATGTCAGCCGCACGATTGAGGACCTTTTTTAATACTGCGCGTGGATCAGCCGATGATGGCGAGCCATCTGGCATGGCGATATCGCAGAACATGCGAGCTGCGCCAGGTGCAGCAGTGCGCCATGGAAGAACAGAGAAAGTAGATGCATCTGGCTTTGCCAACATATCGGATTCGGTAACGCGTGCAAATCCTTCGATAGCAGAACCATCAAAGCCGATTCCTTCGGCAAATGCACCATCTAGTTCGGCTGGTGCGATTGCCACCGATTTCAAGAAGCCAAGTACGTCGGTAAACCACAAACGAACAAAGCGAATAGAACGCTCCTCGAGTGTGCGAAGGACAAACTCTTCTTGCTTGCTGATCTCTTGCTCCATGGCGGTGATACTGCCATTGCCACGTTACGGAATTGTTAACGGATTAGAGCCCGTGAGCCTGCGCAACAGCCGAGTACATAATCTTTCCGGCGTGGATGTTGAGACCACGAGCTAGGCCAGCATCATCGGCGCACGCTGATTCCCATCCCTTATTAGCGAGGGCGAGTGCGTAGCGAATAGTGGCGTTAGAAAGTCCAGCTGTGGAAGTCGCAGGTACAGCGCCCGGCATATTTGCCACGCAGTAATAGAGCGAATTGTGAACTGGAAATGTGGGATCGGCATGAGTCGTAGCGCGTGAGCCTTCAAAGCAACCGCCTTGATCAATAGCGACATCGACCAGTACCGAACCTGGCTTCATCTTGGCGACCAACGCATCGGAGACAAGCTTGGGTGCTTTCGCCCCTGGCACTAAGACTGCGCCAATCACCAAGTCTGCATCGAGTAATTGGTTTTCAATTTCAAATGGAGATGAAGCAAGTGTCTTTATCTGTCCAGCAAATTGATCATCGATCTGACGTAAGCGCTCAAGATTGAGATCCAAGATAGTGACATCTGCTCGCATTCCATGAGCGATCATTGCTGCTGAAACACCAACGACGCCGCCGCCAAGCACAACAACTTTGCCGGGCTTTACTCCCGGAATTCCACCGAGCAATACCCCGCGTCCGCCAGCAGGCTTCTGCAAAGTAGCAGCCCCCACTTGAATCGACATACGTCCCGCAACTTCTGACATCGGAGCAAGGAGCGGAAGAGCTCCGTTGACTTCAACAGTCTCATAGGCGATAGCTGTACACCCACTCTTGATCAGAGCATCCGTGCATTCGCGAGAAGCAGCGAGGTGAAGATATGTGAAGAGAGTTTGTCCGGCGCGCATGCGTGGATATTCCGCAGCAATCGGCTCTTTTACTTTCAGGATCAGATCGCCGTGAGCCCAAATCTCGTCAGCAGTAGCCAAAATTTTCGCGCCCGCTTTTACATAATCAGCATCGGTAATCGATGAGCCTAAGCCGGCACCAGCTTCCACAAAAACTTCGTGGCCCGCTAAAACAAGGGAGTGAACTCCAGAGGGCGTTGCCGCCACGCGAAATTCATTGTTCTTAATCTCTTTTGGAATTCCAACTTTCATAAGTGCTCCCTTATTGATACCTCGACGTTGAAGTTATTTAATCCTACTCACCAAATAGGGAGGCGCAGATTTTGGGATGTAATTCCGCTCTCATGGTCGCAAAGGATTGGGCTGGCCACCCTGCGGCATAGACCCGGCGCATCAACGTGGCTAAGGGATATCGGAGATCATCTGCAAAAGCCCGATCCAGCGCCCGGGTGGCAAGGGCGCCATCGCCTTTCTCATAACAAATTGCGGAGAATAAAGTCGCAACAGGTGCGATAAAACCCTGTGGTGCAATCTTTAATACTGCGCGCCAAAGCGCCCAGGTGGAATCAATATTGTCAGGTGTAATGAGTCCCATCGCGTAATCACGGATCGTTAAATCATCTAGTCGCACAAGTACCAGCGCTAAGAGATCGTAATCCCGAATAAAACCATCATGCGCAAATCCAGAGAGCAAGCGGTCAACTGCCCAGGCACCTGCTTGTTGAAGATCGTGCACGCCCGCTTTCTCATAATTAATTGTGTGGAGCTTGCCGAGTGCCATCGTTAATTGATCCGGAGTCTTTGCAAATGATATTGATTCCATAAATGCCGCATTAGATTCATAGGGCAATGGCCGACCGCTCAGGACTTGTTCTGCCGCTAATCGTGATTCGCAAATAGGCGCCAGTGGCAGACCTTCAGGGGGACAACATCCGGGATCAATACAGATGGTCGATCTCCACCGAGAGTTCTGGACTTGAATAGATTCCCGAATTGCAATTGTGCGAAGTGAGAGGGCATCTCGCAGTGGTGCGAGTACTGGCTCGCTATCCAAGGTCTGCTCGGGGAGATAGGCCACGATCAGGGCGCCATCTGCTCCTTCCCGCACTAAATGCGATGCCAAAGTATCAATCTGATCCAAATCCACTTCTTGCGGGTAATCCACTCTCATCGCAAGGCCTAATTGATCATCGCGCAGCGCGATTAGTACCAATGAATTTTCGGGGTGGTATCCAATAAGGAATGGAACGGCAGCGAGGAGATCATGCGGTGTTGTGATGGATGTTGTGATGGATGTTGTGGTTGTCATGAGTCAATCATGGAGATGGGAGCAGACATCAACGCGCTCTTTTCCACATCCAGTCACTGCGAAGATCACTGTGTAAATTTTGTGGGACCAGGATAAATATGAATCGTAGAACTCAAAACTTGAGTAATGGGATTACCACCGACTGAGCTCTCCACCCCATCGGCCTCATAACTCCCCGACCATTGAATAGAGACGCTCGCTTCATAATCCCCAGATTTTGGATATGTGTGAGTCACAGTTCCATAGGGATATGGGCCGCCCGGTGACAGAGTTGAAATCTCTGTGCCATCACCAAATGTGAAGACAAAATATGGTTGTAGCCGAACTTTGACCGCAACTCCCAAAATCTTTACTGCAGCTAAGAATTCCCAAGGAATGTCGGTCATAAAATACATCGGCACTCCCACCAAGCCGCTGGGCATGGGCTGGGTATGCAAATGTCCCGATGGAATGAGTTTGGTGAGTTGATCTGCTAGCGATGGTCGCTTGGACTTTATGACTACTGATGCGCGGGGCTTATATGTGCGCTTAATCGTCGGGCGCGGTGTTGGTCGCGGCGTGCTCGGATGAGTAACAACCGGTTTAGGAAAGGAGCCATTGCGCTTTGCCGATATCACCAACTGATGAGTCGTGGGATCGGTATATACCTTGACGCAGACTTTGGTGGTGCATTCAGGTATCGCAGCAATTGCCGGAGTGGAACTCATCAGCAGAAGGAAGATAATTAATCGTTTCATCTGCGCACGCTATGCAATTGCTTGCCGGCGCGAGGATTGATGGAATCGCGCTGTGGATAAATCCATGCCACTCTAGAGCAGTGACTTCGCGCGATGGAGATGGATGGGTTCAATGCCGATGCGGCAATAAGCATTGGGGTCTCAACGGCGCAGCAGGATTATTACTTCTTCGCGATCGCACGATTCTTCTTCAACACCGTGCGCCTTGGGTTCACAACGGCGACACCTGGGGCGTGCCCGGAGGTGCTCGCGATTCCCACGAGAGCGTTATTGAAGCCGCACTTCGCGAAGCGGTCGAAGAGATTGGCATTGAGCCGCACTTGGTTACTCCCCTACAAACATTTACTGATGATCATGGTGATTGGCGTTATGACACAGTAATCGCGCAGGCAGATCCCGCACTTGTTGCCCATGAGCAGAATGATGAATCACTCCAAATTGAGTGGATTGATATTGATGCAATTACAGCGAAGAATTTACATCCCAGCTTTGCCAAGAGTTGGCCGGAGTTAGAGACCTTGCTCCGTAAAATCCTTATGTAATCGCTTTAAGGATTCGCGAATAATTACGCCATCACTGGTGCGCCAGAATGGTGGCATCGAATTCAAAAGAATTGAGCCATATCTTTTCGTCACAATGCGTGAATCCAAAATTGCTACAACGCCGCGATCATCAATGGAACGAATTAACCGACCAGTACCTTGCGCTAATAAAAGCGCGGCACGTGGCAAAGAGACTTGCATAAATCCACTGCCGCCAGCTTCATCGGCTTCGGCTGCGCGGGCAGACATGACTGGCTCGTCGGGACGAGGGAAGGGAATGCGATCGATTGCTACAAGTGTGCAGGCCGGACCGGGAACATCGATTCCTTGCCACAACGAGATTGTGCCAAGCAAAACCGATGTCGGCATTGCGGCAAAGCGATCGACAAGTGATCCCACAGAATCACCACGTTTTTGAGTGATGATGGGAATTTCAAGCTCAGCTAAAACCTTCCTTAAATGTTCATCGGCTTGCTCGACTCCGCGCCAGGAAGAGAAGAGTGCGAGTGTGCGACCACCGGCTGCTTCAATTAATTCACCAAGTTCTACCAAGGCCTCTTTGCTTGGACCATCACGCCCAGGCTCTGGGATGTGCTTGGGCAGATACAACATGCCTTGATTTGCGAAATCAAAGGGCGATCCCACATCAAGCATCTGCACATTTGCGGGATCAATCTCTCCCGCTTCAAATTCGGTTTCGGAATCAGATCCATCCACGTCAAAACCGATCGAACGAGCGATCGCGCTAAATGATTTACCGACTGAGAGCGTTGCTGATGTTGCAATCACTGGTGATTTCGTCAATAAATTATCGCGCAGGACTTGTGACACAGATAAAGGCGCTAAGCAAAGCGTCGAGAATGTGGGATCAAACCACATGACTTGATGCGCCTTAGGCTTGAGCATCTTGGTCGCAATCTGATTGATCTCATTAGTCGCGCCTTTAACGCGGGCGCGCTCTGCCATGGAATCGGGATCGATCACATCAGAATCGGCTTGAATCAAAGCTAATACCGCAGATGAGGCTTCCTTCACTTTGCGAATTGGCGCTTCCAAAATTGCCGGTACTTCTGGCAATCGTCCGGCCTTAGTCGGATCGCTGCGAACCATTACTGCGAAATCATTAATCGCTTCAGCAAAATCATCGGCCGCTTTTTGAAATGCTTGTGTAGCTTTAGTAGGCAGATGCTTGTTCGCCATCTTTGCCGCGCGCTCGACCCGCCCAGCAGTGAGCTCCTCGGTGACCGCCTGTGTTGTGCGATCCATAAATTCGTGGGCTTCATCCAAAATAATTGCATCTCGCTCGGGCAATATTGGATGAGAATCAACGATTTCGATCGCCAAAAGCGTGTGATTAGTGACCACGACATCTGCAGTCTGGGCCTTCGCCTTTGCGTTGACAGCAAAACATTCCGATCCAAATGCACATTCATCTTTACCGATGCATTCCCGTCCCGATACTGAGTTGGCATACCAGACGCGACGATCAACGTCGGGAGCATCATCGCGATCTCCCGAAATCCCCGGAGTCTGGGCCCATGCACGCAATCGCTTGGCATCTTTCTCCAAGCTACCGATCTCCATTAGGACTTCACCTTCGGGATCTGCCAGCGAAGAATTCATTTTCTGCAGACATAAGTAGTTGCCGACGCCCTTATAAACAGCAAAAGAGAGATCGCGTTTTAGCTCTTTTTCGAGTGCTTCCTTGATGCGAGGAAGATCGCGTTCTACAAGTTGGCGCTGCAAAGCCAACGTCGCAGTAGCCACCAATACTTTCTTTCCGTGAACTAAGGCGGGCACTAAATAAGCGAGTGATTTACCGGTGCCAGTACCGGCTTGAACTAAGAGATGATGGCGATCAGAGAGCGCGTTGGCGACAGCTTCCGCCATTTCAATCTGGCCCTCACGCGGTGCACCGCCAATAGCAGCGACGGCTGCATCTAGCGCGCGACGTACATCAGAGGAGCTCACTGCCCCACCTTATCTATGCCTACTGACTATCGAGTTCCAACACGTGGCTTAACCGAAGCGAGAATGGTTGGGGATTGTCCCGTCATAAAATTGGCAACACTGGGAACATCTACTGCATATAAAGATATTTGATTCCGGACATTTGGTTTCCAGGAACAATTTGCCTCTGTTGCTACACCTGTAATAACAATCGGGGAACACTTGGGAATCTTCTTCCCGTTTGCATAGAACGTAATTTTCCCAATTGCATTGACTGTGGCTCTAACAGTTACAGGCGTGTTGTAGAGAACAGAGTTCCCTCCCACGATCGTCAAAGTAATCGTCACTGGTTGCGAAATTGTGACTGTCGCTGCGGCAGTATCACTCGGTGGACCTTGGCCACTGCTTCCATCCACAACAGAGTTTGCCAGCAAGGTCAAAATCACGGTACCCGGTGAGCAACCTGTAAGAAGTATTTGGTAAGTCGTTCCACTTCCCGATGGTGTTCCTACCGAGCACGAAGAAGCGCCAGTACCCGACTTGGTGAAATCACCGGTTACTAATCCCGTCACGGACACGTCAAAGACTAAGTTGTAAGTCAAAGTCGTTGAGTTGCTGGTTATCGAAGTTGGAGCAAAACTTGTTAATCCCGGCCCAGGAACATAGAAACTCAATGTCAGAGTTTGTGTTGATGCGTAACACGTGCCGGTATTGGCTCCACCCCAATTGGGGTTTCCAGCATTTATCAGTGGGCGCAAAGTGAAGTAACCAGTAGAGACACATTGGCAGGTACTGTTTGCTGGCCCAATTGTGATTTCAATGCCAGAGCCACAATTGCCGATACTTACAATGCTGCTTCCAATTGTGGTATTACTTGCAAGTGAATTCTTTAAATTATTCGCTACAGTCTGAACCAAGCTTGCATGAGTCAAAGTAATACTCGGACCAAGGGAGCTTGAAATTTTCACTGCGGTATACGTTCCAGTCAAGCCAGAAATAAATGTGTTCCAGTCGCTAATTGCGGTTGCAGATGCCTGGGTATTGGCCGTAAAGCTAGCTGTGTAGGTCGTGGTTGTCGCTCGAGCTTCCTCCGCGCCGACAGCAACCATGGATCCAAGGAGAACTGCAAAAATCACCGTTACTCGCTTGATCCTCGACAGCTTCACAATGCAATTTTAGGGTGGGCCGGCCTATTTATGTCACAGCCCTTGGCAATTCAGGGTTTTATTGCAGCAAGAAAGAAAAAAATCGGCCCTAACGATTTCTCGCTAGGACCGATTTAGTTAATTAATTAACGGCTTATGAGCAACCAGATGTGTTGCCACAACCTTCGCAGACAAAGCATGAGCCCGCCATACGCATCTTCACTCCACAAGTCATGCAGAGAGGTGCATCTGACTTAACGCCAGTCATCTTCTCGAAGAGTTCCATCGAGGAACCAACACCGGCAGATGCATCTGCTGGCTTAGCTTCGATGACGACTGATGCTGGCTTACTTGCCGCAGGAGCAGGAGCCGCCGCAGCAACTGGTGCTTTTGGGAGTGCTACTGCTACCTCATCCTGTGTGTACTCGCCTGTCTCCAATGCGCGCTGGCGCTCGGATGCAGTGTGAAGTCCCATTGCAGAACGAGTATCGAATGGTAGGTAATCAAGTGCGAGGCGACGGAAGATGTAATCCATCATGGATTGCGCCATGCGGATATCTGCATCATCTGTCATACCTGCTGGCTCAAAGCGAAGGTTGGTGAACTTCTCAACGAAGGTCTCTAGTGGAACTCCGTATTGGAGACCGATAGATACTGCGATTGAGAATGCATCCATCACACCAGCAAGAGTTGAACCCTGCTTGCCGAGCTTCAAGAAGACTTCCCCGAGTGTGCCATCAGCGTATGCACCAGCGGTCATGTAACCCTCTGCGCCACCGACTGCAAATGATGTGGTGGTTGAAGGACGTGCCTTAGGAAGACGCTTGCGAGTTGCAACGTGCGCAGCTTCAACGACTTCTTCCTTAGCGCCCTTTGCATCAGAAAGTGGTTGTCCGACCTTGCAGTTATCGCGATAAACAGCGAGCGCCTTAAGACCAAGCTTCCAGCCCTCGTAGTAAACCTCTTCGACCTCTTCAACAGTTGCATTTGATGGCAAGTTGACGGTCTTGGAGATCGCACCTGACAAGAATGGCTGGCAGGCAGCCATCATGCGCACGTGGCCCATTGCAGAGATTGAGCGAATACCCATTGCGCAATCGAAGATGTCGTAGTGCTCGGTCTTGAGACCAGGAGCATCGATAACATTTCCGGTTGAGGCGATGTATTCAACAATCGCTTCAACTGTCTCTTCGGTATAGCCAAGTTTGCGAAGTGCTTGTGGAATTGTCTGGTTAACGATCTGCATAGATCCGCCGCCAACAAGCTTCTTAAACTTTACGAGTGCAAGATCTGGCTCGATACCGGTGGTATCGCAATCCATCATCAAGCCGATGGTTCCGGTTGGTGCAAGCACTGATGCCTGCGCGTTACGCCAGCCGTTCTTCTCACCAATCTCGATGCCCTTTGACCATTCCTTATTAGCAACAGCCCATACATCTGAATCCAAAGTGGTGACTGACTTTGCAGCGATCGACGCGTTCGCGTGCATCTTCATGACCTTGGTGTGCGCAGCCGCGTTACGTGCATAACCCGCGTACGGCCCAACGATTCCAGCAAGTTCTGCTGAACGACGGTATGAAGTACCGGTCATCAATGATGTGATCGCACCAGCGAGCTGACGTCCACCCTCTGAATCGTATGCAAGGCCTGATGCCATAAGAAGGGCGCCTAGGTTTGCAAATCCGATACCGAGCTGACGGTAGTTGCGAGTTGTCTCACCGATTGGATCGGTTGGGAAATCTGCGAAGCAGATGGAGATATCCATTGCAGTGATAATGAGTTCGACTGCCTTGGTGAATGTCTTTGCATCGAATGAACCGTTGGTCTCAAGGAACTTGAGGAGGTTAAGTGATGCCAAGTTACATGAAGAGTTATCTAGTGACATGTACTCCGAGCAAGGGTTGGAGGCATTGATGCGACCAGTCTCTGGGTTGGTGTGCCATGCATTGATGGTGTCGTCGTACTGGATTCCTGGATCAGCACATGCCCATGCAGCTTCTGACATCTGACGGAAGAGCTTGCGCGCTTCGATGGTCTCGATGACTTCACCTGATGCGCGAGCAACAAGACCGAAATCTTCGTTGTTCTCATAGGCGCGCATGAATGCATCTGATACACGAACTGAGTTATTTGCGTTCTGGTACTGAACAGAGATGATGTCCTTGCCGCCGAGATCCATATCAAATCCAGCGTCACGAAGTGCGCGGATCTTGTCTTCTTCGCGGACCTTGGTCTCAATGAATTCTTCGATATCTGGATGGTCAACATCGAGAACAACCATCTTTGCTGCGCGACGTGTTGCGCCACCTGATTTGATTGTTCCAGCAGATGCATCCGCACCGCGCATGAATGACACTGGACCAGATGCTGTTCCGCCAGATTTCAAAAGTTCTTTTGCAGAACGGATACGTGAGAGGTTAAGTCCTGCTCCAGAGCCGCCCTTGAAGATCATTCCTTCTTCGCGATACCAGTTGAGGATTGAATCCATGGTGTCATCGACTGAGAGAATGAAGCATGCAGATACTTGCTGTGGTGCGTTAGTACCAACGTTGAACCACACTGGTGAGTTAAAGGAGAAGACTTGGTGCATAAGCATCCAGGTCAATTCATGCTCGAAGATTTCTGCATCGGCATCTGTTGCAAAGTAACCGAATTCCTTACCGGCCTTTGTGTATGTAAGAACTACGCGATCAATAACTTGCTTGAGTGACCACTCGCGATTGTCAGCACCAACAGCACCTCGGAAGTACTTGGTTGTGACGATGGTCGATGCGTTGACTGACCAGAAATCTGGATACTCGACGCCCTTTTGTTCGAAGATAACTTCGCCGGACTTCCAGTTGGTCTGGACGACATCGCGACGTTCCCATGTCACTTCGTCATACGGGTGCTTTCCAGCAGTGGTGTAGATGCGCTCGATGGTTAGGCCTTTTCCAAGAGTCTTCTTGGCCTGAGTGCCTGCTGGCTTGTTGACGATAGACATGCGTTTGTTCCTTCTTCCGAGTTGTGAGTTAGTGTGAAACTGAATTTGTTGAAACTTTTTCTTTTGCTTCTTTTATATCTGCAACAGCTTGGGAATTAACTGTCTTCTTACTTGATGGTCCTACTGAAGGTGCAGCGCGGAGAAGTGCGATCTCACCTTCGAAATCTTCGAGGGAGGCAAAGTTACGGTATACAGATGCATAACGGAGGTAAGCCACCTCATCTAATTCGCGGAGTGGCGCAAGGATCGCCATTCCCACATTTTGTGCTTCTACCTCGGCCTGGCCATCGGATCGAAGAGCTTCTTCGACGCGCTGGGCAAGCAGAGCTAGATCATCATCATCGACAGGACGGCCCTGGCATGCCTTGCGGACACCAGCGATGACCTTCTCGCGGCTAAATGGTTCGGTTGCGCCAGATCGCTTAACGATCAACAGAACAGAAGTTTCAGATGTAGTGAAGCGGCGCCCACATTCGGTGCACTCGCGACGACGACGGATGCCTGTGCCTTCTTCTACCGGCCGTGAATCAACGACTCGAGAGTCGTCGTGGCGGCAGAAAGGACAGATCATCGGTAAAACTCCTTATTTAGGTGATTTCAAGCGTTTTGAGCGTGAACCTCGGGGAAGGAGCAACATAGCGGATTTCGGCCCAAAAACACTACTTATGTACATGTTTTTTGGTCGAGCCCCTATATGTTGTGGTAACTCTAAACCCGTACTTCAGGCATCCGCGACATTTGCGCGGCGTGTCGCAATGAATTACTTATTTAGCGGGCACTACGAGCTTTTGGCCGGCCACAACATCCATTCCATCAAGATGATTGAGCGTAAGGATCTCATCGACCACAGCAGATGAATCTCCCCCGACCAAGCCGGCGATCGACCACAAGGTCTCTCCCGGTGCGACAACCACAGTGACATAACCAGCAGTACCAGAGCGATGTGATTCAGAAGCATCAGCCGCATTTCCTTGTGCGCTAAAACCAGCGCCAATCACTACTAATAGCGATATACCAACGAATGTGCGAGCTAACTTACGACGACGCTTTACTGACATTTCTTATCTCCTGCTAACCGGTTCGAGGGGATTCGAACACTTGTTCTAATGAGAAATATAGACCCCACCACTGACATTGGCAAGAAAATATCGAACAAATGTTCGACTTTTTTCCCAATCTGTATTACCCTTATGCCATGGCTAAAAAAGAGGCAACTTCCCCTAAGAAGACAGGCAATTCCCCCGTCACCGAACTCCCTGACGGCCCCATCAATGAGCATGGCTTAACCCCCCGCCAGCTCAAGATCCTTGAATTCATCAAGGAGGCCACCGAGACCAATGGCTACCCCCCAGCCATGCGTGAAATCGGTGCCGCTGTGGGCCTTGCCTCCTCCGCCTCTGTCTCCTACCAGCTCACCATCCTCATGGAGAAGGGCTGGATCCGCCGCGATGCCTCCAAAGGTCGCGCCATGGAAGTCACCGTGCCTGGCCAAGAAGATGTCGTTACCCCGGAGCGCACTCGCAATGTCCCGCTGGTGGGCCACATCGCCGCCGGCTCCCCCATCCTTGCCGAACAACAAGTTGATGAAGTCTTCCCTCTCCCTGAATCTCTCGTGGGCAAGGGCGATATCTACATGCTCAAAGTCAAAGGCGATTCCATGGTCGATGTCGCAATCTGCGATGGCGATTACGTCGTGATCCGTTCCCAAAAGACCGCCGAAAAGGGCGAGATCGTCGCCGCCATGATCGATGGCGAAGCCACCGTTAAGACTTGGTCAAAGAAAGATGGTCATTACTGGTTGTTGCCAGCTAACGATAATTACGCACCGATTCCTGCGGATAATGCGGAGATATTGGGCAAGGTGACGGCTGTGTTGAGGAGTGTTAGGTAGTTATTTCCGCTAACTCTTAATCATCAGGTCAGCAACTCCAACCTCCCCAACACATCCTCATTCTTAGGGTCATCCACCAAGATCTTCTCTAAATCCTTTACGGCCGAGGCTTTCTTGCCACTTCGGGAATAGTTCTCGGCTCGTTCAAAGAGGGCTCGATGCAGGATTCCCTCGGTGCGGCTCTTCTTTGCGAGGGCGCGTTTGAAACATTCCAGGGCTGCGTCATAGAGGCCCTTCTCGCGAAAGGCGATACCGCGCAGGATTAAGAGCATTGCAGTGGCATCATCGATGTTCTCGATATCTTCGGTGGTTTCGATGGCGCCATCGAAATCTTTCTGCGAAATCTGTAGGTCGGCCAATGAGATCTTGGTGAATTGATCGGGTTGCATTAGGCGCAGGACTTCGAGCGCTTCATCGAGGCGGTTCTCAACTTGCAGGACTTCGACCCAGATGAAGCCGAAGCATTGTTCGTTAAAGGGAATATCGATGTGGATGCCATCGGTGATTTGAGCTTGCGGGCGGATGGCGACGAAATATTTCTTGACGATGGGATCGGCGAAGTAGGTGGCGCGATTAGTCCAGATAAGTGCGCCGAGTTCGCGGGATTTGGTTTTGAGTTTCTCTTCGTTGATGGTGTGGACGAAGTAAGTGAGATCGAGTGCGGGTGTGAGTTCGGGGTAATCGGATTTGAGGGCATCGATATCGGTGGCGATGGTTTCTTTCGAGACCGGTGTATCGGTGTCATAAATTTTTAGAGTGAATGCGTAGAACGCTTTTTCGCGGGCGCTAGCGAAGAGGCCAGGTTTTGGTGGTGTAGGGCGCACGGGAGTTGTGGGGGTTTGTGAAGTGCGAGTGCGACGACCGCCGCTTAATGTGGTGACGTCATAGAGACCGGTGCCGGGGATTCCGGTGGTGAATGTGCGGCGGCCATTGGAGTTCATTGTGTAGCGCGCGCCGGGAACGCCGAAGGAGAGGCCGGTGGAATTTTTGTTGAAGTTGAGGCGGACGCCGGGCATGATTTTCACGGATCTGCGGAAGCGAAGGGCCATAGGAGAAGTGTCGCGCGAAATCTAAGGTTTTATTGGAAAAGGCACCAGGTTGACTAGTCCCGATGCCTTGAGGGGCGCTCCAGACAAATCTGTGGAAGGTTGCTATTGTTCAATCGCCTTAGTCAATGATCTGCTAATCAGGACCTCCATCCGTGGGGGTCCTGATTTATTTAAGGCGCTGACAATTCAGACAGAAATGTGATGATCGATTACCAAAAGCGATCCGCTTAATTTCTCTCCCACACCTTGGACATGGCTCACCCTCTTGGCCATATGCGGCCAGTGAAGTCTCAAAGAATCCGCTCTCGCCATTGACGTTGATATACATCGCATCGAAAGACGTGCCACCAACTTCGATCGCCTCAGCCATTACTTCTGTTGCGGCATCTACTAAGGCGCCGATCTTCTTGGTACTGAGTTCGTTCGCAGGAATCTCGGGATGAATCTTTGCGCGCCATAAGGATTCATCGGCATAGATATTGCCGACTCCACTCATGATCTCTTGGTTCAAGATTAAGTTCTTAATTGCAGCTTTACGGGATTTGATCTTTGCAATTACCGCATCGCGATCGAAGGCTGGATC
>CANFRP010000024.1 GCA_947449535.1 Actinomycetota bacterium
AGCTTTCCTTCGACAACGATATAAAGCTTGTCCCCGGCATCGCCCTCTTTAAATAGCGTATTTCCCTTATTAACCTTTACCGCTGTCATCGATGCACGTAGCGAAGATGCTGCTTCGTCATCGAGAGCTGTAAAGAGCGGAGCGTTACGCACTACGAGATCGTCGTTAGCTGTGTTCTTTGGGGTGGCCACAGGTGGACGATACCGCCAGATGGGGGCGAAGTTCCAATCGAAAATAATTTCGCTAATCTTGCGAGCGTGAGACCGAGTAAATCTGAGAGCCCTGATGATCTCAAGAAGCGGGCCCGCGCGATTTATCGGATACTCACCAAGACATATCCTGATATTCGCTGCGAATTAGATTTTCGAAATCCCTTTGAACTAGCAATCGCAACAGTCTTATCTGCGCAGTGCACAGATAAACGCGTCAACCAAGTGACACCCATTCTCTTTAAGCGTTATCCCACGCCTCAGAAATTAGCTGCCGGAAAAATTCTTGATATTGAAGAGATCATTCATCCCTTGGGGTTCTTTCATTCAAAGGCGAAAAATATTCACGGCCTGGCAACAAAAATAGTTCATGACTTTGGTGGTGTAGTGCCGGGAAATCTAGAAGATCTCATCACTCTGCCAGGAGTCGGACGCAAGACGGCAAATGTTGTATTAGGGCATGCTTTTGATATCCCAGGAATCACGGTAGATACCCACTTTGGTCGCCTCAGTCGAAGATTTGGTTGGACGAAATTTGATGATCCGGTAAAAGTTGAATTTGCGGTGGGGGAATTAATTCCACAGAAAGAATGGACCAATCTCTCACAGCGAATGATCTGGCATGGCCGGCGTATCTGCCATTCCCGCAAACCGGCTTGTGCAGTATGCCCACTCTCTTCGCTGTGTCCTTCATTTGGAATGGGCGAAATGGATAAAGATAAAGCCATGGCAATGGTCAAGAGCGATAAGGATTTTCGATGAAGAAGATTGCACTTCTTGTAGTCGCCTCAATTCTGCTGACCTCATGCGGTGCAACATCTACGACATCAGTTGCGGGAAAAGTAGTTTCTTGTGCGGGGATTGCAAATTCTTCACAAAGCGGCACTCGACTTCCTTGCCTGGACGGTAATTCAACTTTCTCTTATGAATCAATTAAGGGCCCAGCAGTGATTAACGTCTGGGGTTCATGGTGTGGTCCATGTATTCAAGAGATCCCCAATTTTGTAGAACTTTCCGCCACTAAAAAAGTCACGATTATTGGCATTGATGTGGAAGAGAAAAACATGGCGGCCGGAAAGAAATTTGTTCTGAGCCATGGAATGGACTGGCCGATTTTGTATGACGAGAAGAGCGTGACGAAATCGATTTTTGGAATGGGCGTACCTGTTACCTGGTTTAAAGATGCCAGCGGGAAAATTGTTTATAAGAAGATCGGCACGATTCATACCAAAAAAGAACTATTCGATCTCGTTCACAAGTATTTGAGGATCACTGCATGAGTGGGCAATGGATTGATTTAGGAATTCTGGTACTGGGTGTTATTTCGATTGTGACCGGATATCTATCAGGTTTCCTGGTCACCATTTTTTCATTAGTTGGCTATGTGGTTGGTGGAGTAGGTGGCCTAGAACTTGCGATTCAATTCCAAAATAACTTGAGTAATCCGATTGGGAAGTTCTCCATGTTTATTACTGCCATCGTTATTGGCTCGACGGTGGGCCAATGGTTGATGAAGAAAGCTGGAAAGCAGATCCATCAAAAAGTTCTCTTTGGTCCATTTCAATGGATCGATTCAATCTTGGGCGCGCTTTTCTCCCTTATTCGCTCGGTAGTACTGCTTTATCTAATATCTGCGATAGTGATGGCAACTCCATGGGATTGGGGACATCAGAACATTCCGCAGAGCAAGATTTACCAAGAGATGCAGAAGCGAGCTCCGCACGTATTAACGCAAATCACCGATCAGATAAAGAAATTTACTTAATCTTCGGTTTTGCCAGCAGCGAGTCCCTCTTGGATTAATCGCATTACATTGGGATCAGCCAAAGTTGTGGCATCTCCAACGGCGCGATTTTCCGCAACATCACGAAGTAAGCGGCGCATAATCTTTCCGCTGCGCGTCTTTGGCAATTCATTAACCACCATTATTTGACGAGGTTTGGCGATCGGTCCGATCTCCTTGGCAACGTGATCGCGTAACTCTTTCACTAAGACTTCACCTTCGTGATGAGCGATACCACCTCGTAAAATAACAAAGGCAACAATTGCTTGTCCGGTCATTGCATCATTTGCACCGACAACAGCAGCTTCGGCAACTGCCTCATGTGAGACCAGCGCTGATTCAACTTCGGTAGTGGAGATGCGGTGACCAGAAACGTTCATCACGTCATCGACGCGCCCCATCAGCCAAATGGCGCCATCATCATCGAGCTTTGCGCCATCACCAGCGAAATATTTTCCGGCAAATCGAGACCAGTAAGTCTCGGCATAACGCTCTGGTTCGCCCCAGACACCGCGCAACATTGAGGGCCACGGCTCGGTGAGAACTAAATATCCACCATGACCATTGCCCATTTCGTGCGCTTCGTCATCGTAAATTTTCGCAACAATTCCTGGGAGCGTTGCCATTGCCGAGCCCGGCTTTGTCGCAGTAATACCAGGCAGCGGCGAAATGAGAATCGCACCAGTCTCGGTCTGCCACCAGGTATCAACAATCGGACAACGATTGCCGCCAATAACTTCGCGGTACCACATCCATGCTTCTGGATTAATTGGTTCGCCGACTGATCCAAGTAGGCGGAGTGATGAGAGATCTTTAGAGTTAGGAAATTCCGCTCCCCATTTCATCCAGGTGCGAATCAAAGTAGGTGCGGTATAGAGAATGCTGACTTTATATTTTTCGATAATATCAAAGATGCGAGATTTTGTGGGTGTGTCAGGAGTGCCTTCATACATCACTTGGGTGGCGCCATTAATCATTGGGCCATACACAACATAAGAGTGGCCAGTAATCCAACCGATATCGGCAGTACACCAATAAACATCGCGCTCTGCCTTTAAATCAAAGACCATTTTGTGGGTGAAGGAAGTCTGTGTCAGATAGCCACCAGTAGAGTGGAAAATTCCCTTGGGCTTGGCGGTGGTGCCAGATGTGTAGAGAATAAAAAGGACGTGCTCGGAATCAAAGAACTCCGCCTCATGCTGATCTGATTGGCGATCCACAATGTCATGCCACCAAATATCTGTTGCATCGCTCCAGGCTGTCTCTTGACCGGTGCGCTTTACGACCAGAACATTTTGCACGTTATGAGCGCCCTTGAGCGCCTCATCAACTGCTGGCTTCAACGCAAAAGGTGCACCGCGGCGATATCCACCATCGGAGGTAATAACTAATTTTGCATCGGCATCTTGAATTCGCGATAGCAACGAGTCGGCCGAGAAGCCACCGAAGATGACAGAGTGAGCTGCGCCGATCCGAGCACATGCCAACATTGCAACGGCTGCTTCCGGAATCATCGGCATATAAATAGCAACGCGATCACCAGCTTTAATTCCAAGTTCAATGAGCGCGTTAGCTGCCTTCGATACATCCTTCAACATATCTGCATAAGTAATGGTGCGAGTATCACCTGGTTCACCTTCAAAATGGAATGCAACGCGATCTCCGCGACCTTCTAATACATGGCGATCAAGACAGTTGTAAGCAGCATTTATTTTTCCGCCGATAAACCATTTCGCAAATGGGACTTGCCAATCCAAGACTTGATCCCACTTCTTATTCCAAGAGAGCTCACTCGCAGCTCTCTCCCAAAACTTTAAACGATCGGCTGCGGCTTCTGCGTATAGGGCCGGCGTCGCATTTGCTTGCGCCACAAATTCTGGCGATGGCGCAAAGGTGCGATTTTCCTGTCCGAGATTTTCGACTGCATCATTGCTCTGAGTGCTCATTTTTGAAGATTACCAGCGCAAAGTTTTCCACACCATGCTTTCTTCAAAAATTTTGGAATTTAAAACCTGCGTAGATTCCCAGCTATTCACTCATTTATAGAAAGCAGGTTTAATCATGATGTCGGTACTCAATCTCATTACCAATCTCCACACGATCACCGTGGCGATCAAAGCCCTGGGAAGGGTCGGAAAATTGGCAGCAATCTGGCTCGGCCATCTCTAGCCACTCCAATAGGTGTAATTAGGCGGGCGCCCGCCCGCCTTTTTCACATCTCACGCAAAATGTGATGGGATTAGCCGTAAGCCTCACCGCTGACCCAATGAAGCGCCTCGGTTGAGTTTTACACCGATATTTCGCTAAATAAATAGCGCTTTAACTTGGGAGAAAAAATGGCAATTGCAACCCCTGAAATTTATGCCGAGATGCTTGATCGTGCGAAGGCCGGTTCATTCGCATATCCAGCAGTAAACGTCTCATCATCACAAACTTTGATTGGCGCAATCCGCGGATTCGCAGAAGCAAAATCAGATGGCATTATCCAAATCTCTTGGGGCGGCGCTGAATATCTCTCTGGCTCAACCGTAAAGAACATGGTCGATGGAGCTGTTGCTCTCGCCGAGTTCGCACACGTTGTTGCAAAGAATTACAACGTCAACATCGCACTTCATACCGATCACTGCCCAGCCGAGAAGCTCGATGGCTTTATGCGTCCACTTCTCGCTATTGGCGCAGAACGCATCAAGAATGGCCAAGCCCCACTCTTCAACTCACATATGTGGGATGGATCAGCAGTATCCATGGAAGAGAATATGAAGATTGCAGATGAACTTATTACTAAGTCAGAAGCTGCTCGCACAATTCTTGAAATCGAAATCGGCGTTGTCGGTGGCGAAGAAGATGGAATCGAAGCCAAGCACGATGCAAAGCTTTACTCGACCCCAGAAGATGCACTTCTTACTGTCGAAACTCTTGGCATGGGTGAGCGTGGTCGCTACATGGTTGCAGCAACATTTGGAAATGTGCACGGCGTATACAAGCCAGGAAACGTTGTTCTTCAGCCAGCAATCTTGAAGACACTTCAAGATGCAGTTGCAGCCAAGAAGGGTTTGGCTGCAGGTTCCAAGCCGCTTGACCTCGTCTTCCACGGTGGTTCTGGTTCACTACTTTCCGAAATCCGCGACTCGCTGGATTACGGCGTAGTAAAGATGAATATCGATACCGATACTCAATACGCTTTTACTCGTCCAGTTGTTGATCACATCATGAAGAATTACGACGGCGTCCTCAAGATTGATGGCGAAGTTGGTAATAAGAAGGCCTATGACCCACGTGCGTGGGGCAAAGCTGGCGAGGCCGGATTGGCTGCTCGCATCATTCTTGCTTGTGAAGATCTTCGTTCTGTCGGCACATCACTCAAGGCTTAATTAACTTCTAGTTAAAAGGAAACCATGCCTGCATTAGTACTGCTTGGCGCCCAATGGGGCGATGAAGGAAAAGGCAAAGCGACCGATCTGCTCGGCGATCGCGTTGATTACGTTGTTCGCTATCAAGGTGGCAACAACGCTGGTCACACCGTCGTTATTGGCGATCAGAAGTATGCGTTGCACTTGCTGCCTTCTGGAATCTTGAGTCCCAACGTCGTTCCGGTAATCGGCAACGGCGTTGTGATTGATCCATCAGTTTTATTGCAGGAGATCGCTGGTCTCAATGAGCGCGGCATCGACACTTCGAAATTGAAGATTTCGACTAACGCCCATTTGATTACTCCGTATCACCGCACCATCGACAAAGTCTCAGAGCGATTCCTTGGTAACTCCAAGATTGGCACAACTGGTCGCGGCATCGGGCCTGCATATGCCGACAAGATCAATCGCATCGGTATTCGTGTACAAGATCTCTTTGATCCATCAATTCTTCGCCAGAAAATTGAAGGCGCACTTCGTGATAAGAACCAAGTTTTGATTAAGGTTTTCAATCGCAAAGGCATCGAAGTTGAAGATGTACTCAATGAATATCTTGGTTATGCCGAGATTCTTCGTCCTTACGTCACCGATACAGTTTTGCTTTTAGATCAAGCACTTAAATCAAATAAGACGGTATTGCTTGAAGGATCACAAGGAACTCTGCTCGATGTTGATCACGGTACTTATCCCTTTGTCACTTCTTCTAATCCGACTGCTGGTGGTGCATCTACTGGTTCTGGAATTGGTCCCACAAAGATCACGACAGTAATTGGAATTGTTAAGGCTTACACAACACGTGTTGGCTCTGGTCCATTCCCGACCGAATTATTCGATGAAGATGGCGAAAAACTTCGCACCATTGGTGGAGAAGTTGGTGTTACCACCGGACGAAATCGCCGTTGTGGTTGGTATGACGCACCAATTGCGCGTTATGCCACTCGAGTTAATGGAATTACTGATTTCTTCTTGACCAAGTTGGATGTGCTCACTGGTTGGGAAAAGATCCCGGTCTGCGTTGCATATGACATTGATGGCACTCGCGTAGAAGAACTTCCTTCTTCCCAATCTGATTTCCATCACGCAAAGCCAATTTATGAATATCTTCCTGGCTGGAAAGAAGATATTTCCGGGGCTCGCAAGCTCTCTGACCTGCCTTCGAACGCCCAGGCCTATGTGAAGTTTCTCGAGGAGATCTCGGGCGCTCCCATCAGCGCGATCGGCGTAGGCCCTGGCCGCGATGAAACAATCTCGGTGAGAGATCTGATTTGAAAGTTCTTCTGATCGGATCCGGAGGGCGCGAACACGCTCTCGCCGCCGCACTCAATCGCGATCCAGAATTAGAAGAACTCCATGTAGCACCAGGCAATCCAGGTATCGCAGCGATTGCGCTCTGCCACTCGATTGATACAACAAATAATTCCGAGATCATTTCGCTAGCCCAAAAACTACGAAGTGATCTCGTTGTGATTGGCCCAGAAGCTCCGCTGGTAAATGGCGTGGCAGATGCACTTGCAAAGGCAGGTATTGCTTGCTTTGGTCCATCCCAGGCAGCTGCGCAATTAGAGGGCTCAAAAGATTTTGCAAAGAAAGTAATGAGTGATGCCGGCGTTCCCACTGCTCGATCATTTACATGCACCAATCTGGATGAAATTGAAAAAGCACTAGATGCATTTGGCGCGCCATATGTTGTGAAGCACGACGGACTCGCTGCCGGTAAAGGTGTTGTTGTTACAGAGGATCGCACCACAGCCCTCGATCACGCTGTGCAATCACCACGAGTTGTGATTGAAGAATTTCTCGATGGTCCAGAAGTTTCCTTATTTGGAATTTCCGATGGCACGCGCGTTATTGGAATGCAACCAGCGCAAGATTTTAAACGCGCTTTTGATGGTGATCGCGGACCCAACACTGGCGGCATGGGCGCATATTCACCTGTGCATTGGGCGCCGACCGATATTGTTCAAGAGACGGTAGATCAAGTTTTAAATCCCACCATTAAAGAGATGGCAGCTCGCGGAACTCCCTTTGTTGGACTGTTGTACGCCGGACTCGCACTCACCATGAAGGGCACTCGCGTTATTGAATTTAATGCGCGCTTTGGAGATCCCGAGACCGAAGTCTTATTGCCGCGATTAAAAACTCCGCTTGCCCAATTGTTACTTCGCGCAGCTACCGGAAAATTAATTGATGGCGAAGAACTTGAGTGGTCGGATGATTCAGCGGTGACAGTTGTGTTGGCATCAGAGGGTTATCCCGCTGCACCAAAGATTGGCGAGCCGATCATGGGTATTCACGAGAGTTCAGATTCTGCTGTCTTTCACGCAGGTACCACCCTCAAAGATGGAATCTTGCATTCATCGGGCGGCCGGGTGTTGGCCGTGACTGGAATTGGCTCTGATCTCGCCGATGCCCGGGCTAAGGCCTACGAAGCGCTCTCTCACATTTCACTTTTTGGCAGCCATTTCCGCTCAGATATCGCACTCAATGCCAGCGTCGCAGAGAAGGGCAACTAATCATGGAGAATAAGCCAGTGAGTTTATTGGCCGATCGATATGCCTCCGCAGCAATGCGTGAGATCTTCGCGCCAGAATCTAAAATTATCTCTGAACGCAAATTGTGGATCGCAGTCATGCGCGCACAATCTCACCTGGGCCATTCCATTTCAGATGCAGTAATTGCAGATTACGAAAAAGTAATTAATAAAGTAGATCTCGCATCGATCGATGCCCGCGAGAAGCAGACTCGTCACGATGTAAAAGCGCGGATCGAAGAGTTCAACGCACTTGCCGGACATGAAGCAATTCATGCAGGCATGACTTCGCGAGATCTCACCGAGAACGTAGAAGCGATGCAGATTCGCGATGGACTTGTCTTGGTTCGCGATCGTGTTGTTGCAACACTTGCATTACTGGGAGAGCGGGCAACGCAATATATCGATCAGCCAATCGCTGGTCGCTCTCATAATGTTCCAGCCCAAATCACCACACTCGGTAAGCGTTTTGCATCGGCTGCGGAAGAGTTGCTCTTTGCTTATGAGCGTCTAGATAATTTGATTTCGCGATATCCCATTCGAGGCATTAAGGGCCCAGTCGGTACTGCGCAAGATTCAGTGGATCTCCTTGGTTCATCTGATGCACATGCCCAATTGGAATCCGAAGTTGCTAAGTATTTAGGTTTCGCCAATGTTTTGGATTCTGCTGGCCAGATTTATCCACGATCTTTTGATTTTGATGTTCTCACTACTTTGGTTCAACTCGCGGCATCACCATCATCTTTCGCAACCTCGATTCGCTTGATGGCAGGCGCTGAACTTGTGACCGAAGGATTTAAAGCTGGCCAAGTTGGCTCATCGGCAATGCCACACAAGATGAATACCCGTTCTTGCGAACGCGTAAATGGCCTCGCTGTCATTTTGCGTGGATATGCCTCCATGGTTGGCGAACTCTCCGGTGATCAATGGAATGAAGGCGATGTCTCTTGCTCAGTCGTGCGCCGCGTTGCGCTACCAGATGCGTTCTATGCCTTTGATGGTCTGATTGAAACTTTCCTCACCGTTCTCATTGAATTTGGCGCCTTTCCTAATGTGATTGCTGCCGAGCTCACTCGTTACTTGCCATTCCTTTCTACTACCAAGATTTTGATGGCTTCTGTTAAAGCGGGCGTCGGCCGCGAAATCGCTCACGAGGTCATTAAGGAGCACGCTGTTAAAGCAGCACTTGCCATTCGAGAAGGTGCGCCCAACACCATGATCGATGCACTTGCACAAGATGATCGCATTCCATTATCCAAGGAAGAGTTACTTGCTCTTCTCGCTTCGCCACTTGAATTTACTGGCGATGCACATGCACAAACTCAGCGAGTTGTTAATCGCATTGGCGCGATTACTTCCGCTCACGCTGCGGCAGCGCAGTACCGCCCCGGCTCTATTCGGTAGCGGTTATGACTCTGCACATTCCGGGCTGGACACATTTTCGCAGCGGAAAAGTGCGCGATCTCTACACCAATGAAGTATGCGATCTATTGCTCATTGCATCCGATCGTATTTCTGCTTTTGATTACATTTTGCCAACACCAATTCCTAATAAAGGAAAGTTATTAACTCAGCTCTCACTCTTCTGGTTTGAGATGTTGGCGCCAATCGTTTCGCACCACATTATTAGTAGTGAAGTTCCGGCAGAAGTCGAAGGTCGCGCAGTAATTGTTAAACGCTTGCAGATGTTTCCCATTGAATGCGTTGCTCGTGGTTATCTCACCGGATCAGGCTGGGTGGAATATAAGAAAAGCCAAACTGTTTGTGGAATTCCATTACCTTCCGGGCTGCAAGATGGATCGAAATTACCAACCCCGATTTTCACTCCAGCAACAAAAGCAGAGGATGGTGATCACGATGAGAACATCACTTTCGAGCAAGCCATTGCAATTGTGGGATTAAATGCTGCCACCACCTTGCGCGATCTCACCTTGGCCCTATATTCCAAAGCCCATGACTATGCCGCCACTCGCGGGATTATCTTGGCCGACACTAAATTCGAATTTGGTATCGATGGAGAAGGTAATATTTGCCTCGGCGATGAAGCCCTCACTCCTGACTCATCACGATTCTGGTCAGCTGATCTCTGGAAGCCCGGTGGCACACAGCCATCATTCGATAAACAATTTGTTCGTGACTGGCTGATCTCCTCCGGCTGGGATCGCAACTCAACTCCACCAGAACTTCCCGCTGATGTAGTTACTAAGACCCAAGCGCGTTATTCATCTGCTTATTCATTACTTACTGGAAGAGAGATCTAAATGGCCACTATCGTCGTTGAAGTTATGTTGAAGCCCGAGATTCTCGATCCGCAAGGCCAAGCAGTCGCCTCCGCTCTTCCACGCTTAGGTTTCACATTTGCGCAATCCGTACGTCAAGGCAAGCGTTTTGAGATCACCGTTGCCGGAGATCCCACACCAGCCCAACTTGCAGAAGTCGAAAAAGCAGCAGAGACATTGCTCTCCAATCCAGTAATCGAAACCTTTGTTGTAAAGGTCGAAAAGTAATGCGCATTGGCGTCGTTACATTTCCTGGATCACTCGATGATCATTCCGCTCTTCGCGCTATTGAATTAGCGGGTGGCGAGCCGGTCTCACTTTTCCATGGAAGTACTGATCTCAAAGAAGTCCAAGCAGTTGTTTTGCCGGGTGGATTTTCCTACGGTGATTACTTGCGATGTGGCGCCATCTCTCGCTTCTCACCAATAATGGAATCAATCATTATTGCGGCCGAGCATGGCTTCCCAGTATTAGGAATCTGTAACGGTTTCCAGATTCTCTGCGAGTCACATCTGCTACCAGGTGCGCTCACTCGCAACTCTGATTTGCATTTCATCTGTGATGATCAAAAGGTTGCAGTAGAAAACATTAAAACTCCTTGGACGGCTGGTTATACCCAAGGGCAAGAAATTGTGATTCCGATTAAGAATGGTGAAGGATCTTTTCAGTGCAGCGACGAAACTCTTGCTGAACTAGAAGCAGAAAGTCGAGTAGTACTTCGATATGTGGGCAAGAATCCCAACGGTTCCCGAAATTCCATCGCGGGTATTTCCAATAAGCAAGGCAATGTTGTCGGCGTTATGCCACACCCTGAGCAAGCGATTGAAGAGCTCACCGGTCCGGGGGATGAAGGTTTAATTTTCTTCTCATCAATTCTCAAAGAGATGGTGGGGCGCTAATGTCATTAGATACTGTTGCAGTTGCTACCGCTAATCCCGATGCGCTTCAGCCTTATGAGCAACTTGGTTTAAAAGCTGATGAATATGCAAGCATCAAGCAGATTCTTGGTCGCCGCCCAACCTCATCAGAGCTCGCCATGTATTCAGTTATGTGGTCCGAGCATTGCTCCTATAAATCATCAAAAGTTCACCTCAAGCAATTTGGTGAGAAAGCGCCGCACTCAGATGCCCTCCTTGTAGGTATTGGCGAGAACGCGGGCGTGGTCGATATCGGCCAGGGCTACGCAGTCACTTTCAAAATTGAATCGCACAATCACCCATCATTTGTTGAGCCTTACCAAGGCGCTGCTACTGGAGTCGGTGGAATTGTGCGCGATATTTTGACGATGGGCGCACGTCCGATCGCAATTATGGATCCACTTCGTTTTGGTCTTGCCGATGCGAAGGACACTCGCCGCGTACTTCCTGGCATCGTCTCTGGCGTTGGTGGATACGGCAACTGCCTCGGCGTACCTAATATCGGCGGAGAAGTTGTCTTCGATGAAACATATGCTGGCAATCCATTAGTTAACGCACTCTGCGTCGGTGTTATGCGCCACGAAGATATTAAATTAGCGAAAGCCCATGGCACTGGAAATTTAGTTGTTTTATTTGGCGCTAAGACCGGTGGCGATGGAATCGGTGGCGTATCAGTACTTGCTTCAGAAACATTTAATGATGCCAAGCCAACTAAGCGACCATCTGTACAAGTGGGCGATCCTTTTGCCGAAAAAGTTTTGATCGAATGTTGTCTCGAGATTTTTAAGGCAGATCTCGTGGTTGGTATTCAAGATCTTGGTGGTGCTGGACTTTCATGTGCTACATCTGAGCTGGCTTCTGCTGGTTCTGGTGGTATGGAGATCCAATTAGAGAAAGTCCCACTTCGTGATCCATCACTTTCTCCGGAAGAGATTTTGATGTCGGAATCGCAAGAGCGAATGTGTGCGATTGTGGAGCCATCTAATATCAAACATTTTATGGCCATCTGCAAAAAGTGGGATGTCACAGCTACCGTCATTGGTGAAGTCACTGATGGCACCAATCTCCACATTACTTTCAATGGTGAATTAATCGTTGATGTTCCTCCTCGCACTGTTGCACACGATGGTCCGATCTATAACCGTCCGATCGAAAAGCCGACTTACATTGCCGAGCGACAAAGCGCAAAGATCAATGTGCCACTTCCATCATCGCCTGCTGAGATTAAAGCGGCAGTATTGACCTTGGTCGCTAGCCCAAATATCGCGGATAAATCTTGGGTGACTTCGCAATACGACCGTTATGTTCAAGGAAATAGCGTTCTATCTCAGCCAGAAGATTCCGGAATGGTGCGCATCGATGCCAAGACCAATCTTGGCGTTGCAATCTCTACCGATGTAAATGCGCGCTGGGCTTACTTAGATCCATATGAAGGCGCGAAATTGGCACTACTAGAGAGCTGCCGCAATATTGCCACAACAGGTGCCAAACCATTGGCAGTCACTAACTGTTTGAACTTTGGATCCCCAGAAGATCCCGGCGTGATGTGGCAATTCGCTGAGGCAGTTCGCGGTTTAGCGGACATTTGTCTGGAGATGGGACTTCCGGTTACTGGTGGAAACGTTTCGTTCTATAACCAGACGGGAAGCGTTGCAATTCTTCCGACGCCTGTCATTGGTGTACTTGGAGTTATCCAAGATGTTCGCACTCGCACCAAGATGGGCTTAGCAAAATCAGGTCTAGAGATTTATTTACTCGGCAGAGCAGATGCAAATCTTTCTGGAAGTGAATGGGCCTATCTACATAACGAGATCGGTAACTTTGCCCCTAAGGCAGATGTCGCTATGGAAACTCGATTGGTCAATCTTCTCCTTGAAGGTCAACCATTATTTGAATCAGCGCACGATATTTCAAATGGCGGTCTCGCAGCTGCGCTCACTGAAATTGTTTTGAAGAATAAGATCGGTGCAGAAATCACGATCGATGATGTGGGAGTAGCGTTGATGTCAGAGACTCCCGGACAAGTGTTAATTGCGGTAGATCCTAAGAGCTCCCACGAACTTATTGCACTTGCAGAAACTCATAAGATTGAGTGCCGCAAGATCGGAATTTCTGGCGGAGATGCTCTCACCATTAACGGCGCAGCTATTCCACTGGCAGAATTATCCCAAGCCCATACCGAAACTTTCCCAAAGCTCTTCGGATAAATCAGATGCGAGATCCAGAGATCATGCAGCAAGTAAAAGATACGCTTGCGCAAATTTCTGAAATTGCACCCGGTCATGCCGTTGAACTTCGAATTCCTCCTTACTCAGCAATTCAATGCGTGGAAGGTCCAAAGCACACTCGCGGTACACCACCGAATGTGGTGGAGATGAGCGCTGAGATTCTCTTCCGACTTATTGAAGGAAATATCGATTGGGCGCAAGGAATCGCTACCGGCGCGATCCATGCTTCGGGTGAACGCTCCGATATATCAGCCTTATTCGCCCGATTAAGTAGTAGGAATTAGGATCACCCCATGAGACGCCCGGATGGAAAATTAACTCACGAGCTCTTCTCGGAAGATAAAGGGCCACAAGATGAATGTGGCGTATTTGGTGTTTGGGCTCCTGGTGAAGAAGTTGCAAAGTTAACGTTTTACGGGCTTTATGCGCTTCAACATCGCGGCCAAGAATCTGCTGGCATTGCGACATCAGATGGCGAGCGAATCTTTGTCTATAAAGATATGGGCCTGGTCTCTCAAGTATTTACCGAAAATGATCTTGCGACATTGACTGGCGATCTGGCGATTGGCCACTGTCGCTACAGCACGACTGGATCTAGCACTTGGAATAACGCTCAGCCCACTTTGCGCGCAACCAATCACGGCACGCTCGCCCTTGCCCACAACGGCAACCTCACTAATACCGGGGATCTCGCAGAAGCGCTTTCATTGCTTGAAGTTGATCAGAGTAAGAAATCTGGCGCAACTCCTCATGCGACTACCGATACCGAAATTATGACTGCTCTGATTGCCGCGCAAGAAGGTAAGAACTTTGAGAGTTCAGCACTCGCAGTACTCCCAACTCTTAAGGGCGCTTTCTCACTGGTGTTCATGGATGAGCACACGTTATATGCAGCGCGTGATCGCAATGGAGTTCGACCACTTGTTATTGGAAAGTTAGATCACGGATGGGTTGTTGCATCCGAATCTGCGGCATTGGATATCGTCGGAGCATCTTTTATTCGCGAAGTGGAAGCTGGCGAATTCATTGCAATTGATGAACAAGGACTTCGTTCTCATCATTGGGCTACCCCAGATCCCAAAGGTTGCATCTTTGAATATGTTTATTTAGCTCGCCCGGATACATCTATTGCTGGTCGCAATGTTCACGCTACTCGCGTTGCGGTAGGTGAGCGACTCGCGATGGAACATCCAGTGGAGGCGGATCTTGTTATTCCGGTTCCGGAATCAGGAACACCAGCAGCAGTCGGCTATGCCAAAGCATCAGGAATTCCTTATGGCGCAGGTCTAGTAAAGAATTCATATGTAGGCCGCACATTTATTCAACCATCACAGACGATCCGCCAACTTGGTATTCGCTTGAAGCTCAATCCGCTTCGCGAAATTATTGAAGGAAAGCGCATTGTTGTTGTGGATGATTCCATTGTTCGCGGGAATACTCAGCGTGCATTGGTACGTATGTTGCGCGAAGCCGGTGCACTAGAAATTCACGTTCGTATCTCATCACCTCCAGTTAAGTGGCCGTGCTATTACGGAATCGATTTCGCTTCCCGAGCAGAGCTCGTTGCCGCAGGACTTGAAGTTGAAGAGATCCGACGCTCAATTGGTGCAGATTCCCTAGGGTACGTCTCTATGGAGGGCTTAGTCGAGGCGACCACAATTGCGGAAAAGAATTTATGTACTGCCTGCTTTACGGGCATATACCCGATCGAAATCCCAGCAGATCTATCTGCAGGTAAGCATTTACTAGAAGTAATAAATCGATATGAGTAATAACGAGAGTACGTACGCTCTTGCTGGTGTAGACATTGATGCGGGTGATCGCGCAGTCGAATTAATGAAAGCGCATTTGAAGAAAGCTCGCCGTCCAGAAGTTGTGGGAGATATTGGTGGTTTTGCCGGGCTTTTCGATATGTCGGCAATGAAAACAATGAAGCGCCCACTACTGGCAACCTCCACCGATGGGGTTGGTACTAAGACTGAGATTGCGCGCGCGATGGGTAAATACGACACTATCGGAGAAGATCTCGTAGCAATGGTTGTCGATGATCTCGTTGTCTGCGGTGCTGAGCCATTATTCATGACGGATTACATCGCCGTTGGAAAAGTTTTCCCAGAGCGCATCGCCGAAATTGTTTCTGGTATTGCTCGGGGTTGCGTAAAAGCAGGAACTGCACTTGTGGGTGGCGAAACCGCAGAACACCCTGGACTTCTGGGCGAAGATGAATTTGATATTGCCGGAGCTGCCACTGGAATCGTTGATGCAGATAATGTGATCGGTGCTGAAAAAGTACGCGAAGGCGATCTGATCATTGCGATGCCTGCTAGTGGATTGCATGCAAATGGATATTCACTTGTTCGTCATATCCTCAAAACCCAGAACCTAAAACTTGACACACATATTGAAGAGCTCGGCAAAACTTTGGGCGAGACACTCATCATTCCCACTGAGATTTATTCGCTGGATTGCTTGGCACTTCATAAAGGATTGGGCGCTGATCTTCACGCCTACTCTCACATCACTGGCGGTGGCCTGGCCGAGAACACTGCCCGAGTGATTCCGGGTGGGCTCTTTGCGAAATACGATCGTTCAACCTGGACCCTTCCGGCCGAGATGCAATATCTCGCTGCTGTGGGCAAAGTCCCGCAGAAAGATATGGAGCGAACCTGGAATGTCGGCATTGGAATGGTGGCAATTGTGGCCCCAACCCACGCCGATCGGGCTCTGGCTTCACTGGCCGCACGGGGAATGAAAGCCTGGGTTTGTGGCGTTATCACAGGAGATTCAGAGAATTTAGGCTCAAATTCGAGCTCTGTGGCCTCCGCTTTGGAAGGCACCTACCGGGCGCGATAACCTTCGCGTCTGAAGATAACTAATCACCGATAGCGGTAAGGAGGTCTGGCTCATGGGGCGAGGCCGGCAAAAAGCTAAAGCAACTCGAGTAGCTCGCGACTTGAAATATTCTTCCCAAGAGATGGATCTAGAACGCCTCTCGAAAGAACTTCATGGCGAAGTAAAGAATAGCGGTGAAGATAATAACGACGATCCATTCGCAGAAGGCAACTACATCGCCCGCGCATGACGCGTCCAACACCGTATGTCGCTTCACTGCGAATTTACGAACCAATCTCGGCATTCACACCTGCTGAAAAATTGCGCTGGGAAAATATTCCCATCACTGCCAGTACTGGTCGAGAAGAACAAGATCGCGCACTTCGCCGTCTAATTATTACTGAACCTCCGGCATTGCAAGCCGATGGTGCGCATATCTTGGAATGGGAGGGCGCTCGCTATATCTGTCCTTGGTCGACAGCTGCGCGAGTCTGGGTAGCGCTCGAAGAATTTAAAAATTCACTTCCACGCAATGTTGCAAAGTTTTTTGTAAGCGATCAAGCCGAAGAAGCCATAACAATTAATTCAGAAGATTTAGAAGATCGAGTGCCACATATTTTGACCGAGACATGGATTATTCCACCGCGCTGGTTTTCACTTTTTAAAGTCGAAGATCGACTTCGCGGCATGACCGATGATGGGCCATTCTCAGTAGCTCGCACTTCCATCAGGAACGCTAAAGAGCGATGCATGTTTACCCATCAGAGTGTTGTGGCATCTTTTGGAAACGGTCCGATTGAAGAAGAGATTGCAGATTTATTGGAATGGATGAATCTCTTTCATCCAGAATCAATCGTCGAATTAGATTACGGCGGTCTGGCAAATTACCTGGATAATATTTTGCGAAGCGAAGGCGAAGATGGCCTGAACGCTGATACGTCAATTGAAGATATTCATCTCTCACTTGCCGGATTGTCATCGGGTGATGGCCAAGCAGCTGGAGTGGGCTATGAACGCTTGATTTCACGCTGGCGCAAGGTCGCCGCCCTCGAACAATCTTCATAATGACTATTGGTGCAAAGCGGACATTTACCCTAAAATTCCAGATATGAGTTCAGAACAAGAAGTACTGCTGACTCCATCGGAAGTTGCCACACTATTTCGCGTCGATCCCAAGACAGTTACTCGTTGGGCAAAAGCGGGCAAGCTCACTGCGATCAAGACATTGGGCGGACATCGACGTTATATGGAATCAGAAGTGAAAGCACTTTTGGCCGGATCTACTACTGGATTAATTAAGAAAGCGGATAACTAAATGTCAGAGAAGAACATTCCAGCAGATGATGCAAAGGCGCGCATGCTTGCAGCACTCGAAAAGAAGAAGAGTGGTAATGCCAAGGGCGTAGCTGGTGGACCATCATCGGGCTCCAAAGTTGCTGGGCAAGCCGGTGCTAATGCGCCAAAGATGTTCCGCCGCAAATCTGGATCAGCCTGATCTTTGCTATGGGAATCTCGCATCTTCAATATTTCTTACTTTTTGTAGCAACTTTTGCGGTGGTTGGTTTTCTCACACCGATTGCGCGGCGAATTGCGATTAAGCAAAAAGTCTATGACTTGCCGACTGCTGCACATAAAACCCATAAAGAACCCGTTCCTTATCTCGGCGGTGTTGCCATCATTATCGGAATATTGCTTGTTTCCTATGGCGTCTCGATCGTCAAGGGATTTACGGCGCGAAATATTTGGCTGGAGACTTCGGTTCTCGCACCTGCTCTAATTTTAGGAATTATCGGGCTTATTGATGACATTCGAAATCTTCGCCCTGCACCACGTTTTGCAATTCAAACGCTTGCTGGAATTTTCACTGCTTGGTTATTGATTGCCAGCGACACTGTTGGTACCCCAACAACTTCTACTTTTCTAGACGCAGCAATCACCATCATTTGGATTGTAGGAATCTGTAACTCCATTAACTTCTTTGACAATCTTGATGGTGGCGCAGCTGGCACAGTTGCGGTTTCATCGGCTGCGCTCTTCGTTCTTGCATTTAATGGCAATCAATATTTGATTGCTGCGCTTTCAGCCGTAACTGCTGGTGCCACCATTGGTTTCTTGCTTTGGAATAAATCCCCTGCGCGTATTTATATGGGCGACGCCGGCGCACTCTTTTTAGGTATTTTGATCGCTACCTTAACTATTCGACTCAAGCCCACCGCTGAAACTCAATGGACTTCATTTGCCACACCAGTACTACTTCTTGCAGTTCCGATTTTGGATACCAGCGTTGCCGTCATCTCCCGTATTCGCCGGGGAATCTCACCATTCCAAGGCGGCCATGATCATCTCTCTCATCGTTTGATTCGCAGTGGACTTTCCCGACGCGTCGCTGCAGTTGCTTTATGGTCACTTTCAGCCTTTTTTGCGGCTTGTTCCATTGCTATTCCCATGACTTCCAAGAGCGTTGAGCAGGTCATAGTGGGAGTGGCAGCACTTGTCTGGGTGACTCTCTTTATTAAATTCTCACAATCAGAAGACGCGTAGAGATAACCTTCGCCCGTGAGCAAGCGCGACCATCTCGAGTTTGAAGCTTGGCTGCAAGAACGCCAAACAACTCTTCTGCGCGCAGCTAAATCAATTTGCTTCGATACCCAAAATGCGGAAGATGTTCTGCAAGAAGCACTTGCAGATGTCTATGAGAAATGGTCACGAGTGCGTGATCACGATAATCCTGAGGCTTATGTCATGCGCGTTATGGTCTCGCGTCACGCCGATATGCGCCGCAAATGGTTACGCAAGCAAGAGGAACGTGAGACGTCGTGGGATTTGGTCGAGAGCATCCGCGCTATTGGAGATAAATCTGATGAGGTTGCCGAGAGGTTGTTGGTCCAGTCAGCAATTAAATCTCTGACTGCTATCCAACGCGCAGTACTTGTTTTATTTTTCGAACACGGCTTACCATTGCGTGAAATTGCAGTTGTATTAGAAATTCCACTCGGAACAGTGGCTTCACATTTAGCGCGCGCAAAGGCAGCAGTTGCTGCACACTTAGAACTTGTAGGAGAACTGGAACGCACTACTAAGAAGGAGCTCGCTCCACCAGGTAGTGCTTTCGAAGGAGCAATAAAAGCTGAGATCGAAATCGTCTATGGAGAGGTGGTAGAAGAATGACAAATGTAGATCCACTCATTCAACGCGAACTCTCCTCCATGGAATTAGGTATTTACGCTAATCGCGACCTCACTCCACTTGTTGTTGCACGAGTTCGACGCCGCAAAATACGTCGTGCGGCGGTTGCTGCCTCAGTAATTGTTGGATTATTACTAGTCGCTTCACTCTCCTACGGAGTCGTGAAGTACGTAAATAATCACTCCACTAGCGCCGCTGCAGTAAGCAACGGACCGGTGGCCGCTAAAGATAATGGCGTCACTGCCGATGAAATCAAGCCAGCCATCAGTAAGTACAAGATTGAATTTGAACCCAATACTGGTGATAGCGGTGCAATCTCTAGCGCAGCTGGTCTCGGTGGAACACTTCTCAGCCTGACGGCTATCGGAGTAAAAGTTGATTGGGGTACATGCTCGAATAACATTCCATGCCCTTCTCAACTCACCTTGACTTTGAAGAATGGTGGAAATGAGATCGTTCCCGCAAAAATCGCTGTGAGCGTCTTCTTGGACCACACCTCAATTTCTTACACAGCCAAGCCAACTTCAGTCACAGCGGGAGGAACTGCCGTCATCATCGTTCCGCTCACCGAGATTGCCAGCACGCCTGATCTCACCAGCGCTGCGACCTGGCAGTGGAATTGGTACCTCGTTCCCAACAATTAAGCCGGGCCACTCCCAGGTGTGACCAATCCTGACCAGCTCTGGTGCATAAATGAGTGGCCGGATTACGGTGGAGTCCTTAGATGGCCGCAACCCGCGGGCATTCATCGATCCCATAGGGGGAATATCGTGAAGAAAACACTTATTGCTAGAGCTACCGCTCTCGCAGTTCTTGCGGGTGTACTCGTGGGCGGACTTAGCTCTGCCGAGGCTGCACTTCGTGTACCAAAGGCCGCATGGCCAGCCTGTTCTGTTTCACCAGGAACATATTGCGTTGATCAGGTAATCATTACTGATGCACGCGGACACAAAATTCCATTGGTCTGGGTACCAACAGGACAAGCTGTTCCTGCTGCTCCAGCTAATGATGGACCAATCATGGCTCCACTCTTTGTTATTGATAAGTCAAACAAAGTAAATAACAACAACTGGTGGGAAGCTGCACCAAACCGTGATGTACTCATTAGCGGAACTGCTTCTTATCAAGATGCGACTTCATTAGTTGGCACAGCGAACTTCCCACAAATAGGTGCGAAGTACGATGCAACAACTAAGAAGTGGGACACAACTCTTCCAGTCGATGCCTGGTCACAAGAGTGGCAGTGCTGGGATAACAAGACCCAGACTCAAATCAAAGCAACTCGTGCCGACTGCTTTAAATCTGTAGTTCTTGCAGTTCAAGATAATCAAGTGAAATTCTGGTGGTCATTCACCGACGCAACACAAGCTGCTAATCACTTGAACTACGTTAAGTCATCCACATTTATTGATGGACAAGATCTTGCAAAGCAGAATCTTCAAGCTGCCCAAGGTTCAACTTATGATCCAGCAAAGAAGACATTCTCAAAGACCGAGCCACTTGCAATTCCACAGTGGGTCAATGACAACTACATTAACGCTGGTTGGAATGTCATTGGAATGCCTCCAGTTGCTGGCGCAACACCAACTCCATCAGCTGATTCCACCACAGCTATTCCAGATACTTCTACAGCTGCAGATTCAACTGTTGTAGCAGGACGTAACTTGGGTGGTCGTTGGACATCGCCAAACTGGAACGCGCTTGGCCTTAACGCCATGGGTTATGACGGCTTGTACGTTGATGCTAAGGCAGCAAATGAATTCGTTAATCACGTATTCGTTGACGTTGTCCCAGTACTCGTTGATTCAAGCAACAAGTCCAC
>CANFRP010000025.1 GCA_947449535.1 Actinomycetota bacterium
ATTCCGCATTCAAAGACTTCCTCGATGGAGTAGTCATGACGCGCCTTCTTATTCTGGGCAATTATCTTTTTGCCTAGCTCTTTGACCATCGTGACCACCTCCTTCTCGTAAATGTTGGGTAACAAGCAACAGTCTTAGGAGGATAAGGATACTTACTTATTAGATGCGTTTGATCCTGTATCAAGCGTGGCAAGGCCGCCAAGTACCTGTAGCGCTTTAGTTAATTCAATATTTTCCGGGACCAAGAGATCAGGATTAATTCCTTGGCCATCGATAACTCGGCCGGCAGGGGTGCGGTATTTACCAATAGTGACCTCAAGAAGCGACCCATCTGAAAGTGTGATGATCTCCTGGACTGTACCTTTTCCATAGGAACGCTCACCAAGAACAACGCCACGATTTCGATCTTGCATGGCACCCGCTATTGCTTCCGCAGAAGATGCGGTGGAGCGATTAATCAGAATAGTCATTGGCGCAGTGTCTGGATTTGTATTTGTTGAAGAGAGTACGCGGTCGGTGTTGTTCTTTCGCGTATAGGAAACAATCGTGCCTTCATTTAAGAAAAGGGAGGCAAGGTTTACTGCTTCATCGATCGAACCGCCATCGTTATCTCGCAAATCAAGAATGATTCCCTTGGAATGGGGATATTTGGCTAGCGCAACGCTCACATCATTCGAGACGGAGGCGGAAATATTAGCTACCTGAATATAGAGAGTCTCTTTTGCAATTTGGGTGGCGGTCACATCTCCATTTAAAACGCCATCGCGAGTAACTGCCACACGGTAGGGCTTCTGATCTCGGATAAGACCTAACTGAACAGTTGTATTTGGTTTTCCTCGTAGCGCCGCTATCGCAGTCGCAACTGATGCGCCATCCATAGAAGTTCCATTGATATCGGTTAGGGCATCGAGCGCCTTTATGCCAGATTTACCAGCTGGTGAATCTTTTTGAATACTCGATATTTCCAATACTCCGGAAGCATTCTTGCGAAGCCAAATTCCAATTCCGCTATAACGTCCTTGAAGTGATTGGGTAAATATTTTGGCGCTTTGAACAGGGAAATAGTTAGCCCATTGATCTCCCGTTGCCTTAAGCACGGCTTCAATGGCTGCGCGCTCTAAGACACTCTTTGCGGGTGAATTGGGATTCTTTTTTAAAACTTGAGTAATAGATTCATCAACTGGTGAAGTAGATCGCTTGCCTCCCACATATTGGCCAAGTCCAAAGGCGATGAGGATGGCAAATATTGAGATTGCAGTAGTTGCATTTAGTTGAGAAAAGAAAGATGAATTTCTAAATAGCGGCGTGACATCGGCTTTAATGGGAGATGCGCTCTTCTTGGACAAACGTGCCATGAGTCATCCTCTCCCGTAAGGACGTTTACCAAAAAACGCCTCTTGAGTGCTCTACTAATGAAGCAAGAGGAAATGGTACCTAGCCATCGTGAATTGGCATAAGTGAGGCTTAAACGTTGAGGTATTTACGCAGTGTTACAAGCGATGCAAGTGATGAAACCACAAAGCCGGTGAGTAAGAGAAGAGATGAAGCGATCCAGACATCTCCCCAAGTGAAGAAGCGAGTGAAGGTGAGAAGTGGTGCAACCTTGCTATCGACAAGTGCCTTAAAGGCTGCAAGTAGCCCGGTGGAAACAGCCCATCCGACTAAGGCCGAGAAAATTCCTTCTAGAAGGAATGGCAATTGAATAGAGAATGAGGAGGCGCCGACCAGCTTCATCACTCCTGTTTCGCGGCGGCGATTAAATGCTGCGATGCGAAGCGTGTTAGAAATGAGAAGCGCAGCGGTTAGCACTGAGAGCAATCCGATAGCTAGCGCGCCATCACGCAGAACTCCAAGTAGCTTGAAGAACTTCTCCAAAATTGTTCTCTGATCCTGCACTGAATCAACGCCAGGACGACCGGTGAAAGCGGATTGGATTACAGCAAAGTTTGTTGGGTCTTTTAATTTAATACGGAATGACTCGGGCAATTGATCTGCGGTCACATTTTGAGCAATCGCTGATCCCTTAAAGCGCTCTTGGAAGTGTTGGAATGCTTGGGCTTGTGACTCGTAATAAACATTTTGGACTGCAGGAAGTGCCTGAATATCAGTCTGGATCGAATCGCGCTGGGCTGGAGTAATCGGACCAGAAGCGCAAGATGGTGAGTCCGAGAGCGAGCCACAGAGGAAAACTGAGACTTCGATCTTGTCATACCAATAATCCTTCATAACTTTCACCTGTGAGTTGGCGAGAAGTCCGATGCCCAGAAGAGTTAAAGAGATAGCCACGGTGATCATCACCGCAAATGTCATGGTGAGGTTACGGCGTAAGCCGATTCTTACTTCACGAAATAGAAATCCTGCGCGCATTGTCTCTGCTCCTCAGCCTGTATATCCATAGACGCCACGGACCTGGTCTCGGATGACATGGCCGCCTTCAAGTTCAATAACACGTTTTCTCATTTGATCCACGATTGTTGAATCATGGGTAGCCATGACAACAGTGGTGCCTTCACGATTAATTCTGTCGAGGAGTTTCATG
Organism: Actinomycetota bacterium; assembly: GCA_947449535.1. Taxonomy (GTDB): domain Bacteria; phylum Actinomycetota; class Actinomycetes; order Nanopelagicales; family Nanopelagicaceae; genus AAA044-D11. Next base: position 2,540 of record CANFRP010000025.1, read on the forward strand.
ATGCCCACAGAAGTGGCAGGGTCAAGGTTTCCAGTTGGCTCATCTGCAATAAGAATTGCTGGACGAGAAATATATGCACGAGCAATAGCAACGCGTTGTTGCTCGCCACCAGATAATTCAGATGGCTTGCGATCCGCTTTTTCCTCTAGTCCAACTAGCTCAAGAACTTCTGGAACTTCACGATCAATCTCTTTTTGGGCGTATCCAAGAACATGCAATGTAAATGCCACATTCTCTGCCACAGTCTTATTAGGCAATAGGCGAAAATCTTGAAAAACTGTTCCTACTTGGCGACGAAGCTCTGGGATCTTGTGCTTAGCCAATGTTGAAAGATCCTTACCGGCAACAGTGATTGATCCTGAGGTAGGACGTTCTTCTCGGAGAACTAAGCGAAGAAATGTGGACTTACCAGAACCTGAAAGACCAACAAGAAATACGAACTCTCCTTTGAGAATATCCACATCAACGCTATCGAGGGCAGCACGTTCTTGCTTGGGATAGATCTTGGTGACGCTCTCGAAACGAATCACATTTACTCCAATTACTTCTTCGGCGGCGACATTGTTTTCACAAGACGCACAAGGCGGACTTAGCGGGAAAAGTCCCTTCCATATGCCCGTTAGTTTAGGTAAATCTGGGCGATATCCCACGGAAATACGAGGGAAAGTCCCTGAGAGTTAAATCAAATTACGCTCACCTACGCTTAATTTCACCCAGACCTAAGTGAAATCTCGAGCGTCAAAACTGAGGAGTGAAATCGATTTTCGAAATTAATTGGCTCTTTCTATGCGCGCTCAGCGCTCTTGCGCCATTTGATTCCGGCCTCTAGGAATCCATCAATATCGCCATCAAGCACTGCCGATGGATTTCCTACTTCGTAATCTGTTCGGAGGTCTTTCACCATTTGGTATGGCGCAAGGACGTAGGAGCGCATTTGATTGCCCCACGATCCAGTGGAATCACCTTTTAATGCATCTATCCGTGCACGCTCTTCTTGACGTCGTCGTTCGAGAAGCTTTGATTGGAGAACAGCCATTGCTGTTGCTTTGTTTTGAATCTGTGAACGTTCATTCTGACAAGAAACAACAATCCCAGATGCCATGTGAGTAATGCGCACAGCAGAGTCGGTTGTATTCACGCCTTGACCACCAGGACCGGATGAACGATAAACATCTATGCGAATATCTTTTTCATCGATTTCTATGTGGTCGCTCTGTTCAACAACAGGCACAACTTCTACACCAGCAAAAGAGGTATGGCGGCGTGATTGGGAATCAAAGGGCGAGATGCGAACAAGTCGGTGAGTTCCTTGCTCCACCGATAGTGAGCCGTAGGCATACGGAGCACTTACCCGAAAAGTAGTGGACTTAATCCCAGCTTCTTCAGCGTATGAAGTTTCGAGAATATCTACCTTTAGATTATGTCGCTCGCAATAACGTAAATACATACGCATCAGCATCTGCGCCCAATCCGCGGCCTCAACACCACCGGCTTCAGAGCGAACCGTGATCAAACAATCGCGATCATCGTATTCGCCATTAAGAAGGGTCTGAACTTCAAGATCTTTAATTGCCTTGGTCACATCATCTAATTCTTTACCCGCGTCAATGAGCGCAGCTTCATCTTTTTCCTCTTGTGCCAATTCAACAAGAAGCGGCACCTCTTCGAGGTGGCGACGAATCGTGTTAGCGCGATTTAGAGTGGATTGCACTCGCGAAAGCTTGCTCGTAACTACTTGGGCTTTCTCTGGGTCATCCCATAGATCCGGGGCGCTTGCTTCCTTCTCTAGTTCTAGTAGATCAGCGTTTAACTTTGGAAGATTCAATACTTGTTCGATGGCGCCAAGGGTTGTCCGAAGAGCATTTACCTCTTCATTGAATTCGCGCGCGGCCATGGGGAAAGAGTATCGGGAAGGGTTTAGGAGTTCTACTTGCATTCGCTGGCGAACTTCATGCATATTCTGCCCGACTATTTTCCTAAGATTGTTGTGGCTTCCACCGATGCTTCAATATTTTCTTCGTGCCCAATAATCGCTCGGAAGATGAAAAAATCAATTACTGGTGAAATAGTTGAGTGCACTTTTAGTTGAAGAAAATCCGCTTCACAAGAGATCGAATCCAGCTCAACTTTCCTATCTCTAAGCCGAGCAGAGAGCAAACTTTGAGAAACCAGTAGTTTCGCGGCTAGGCAATCGAGTGGAGTTCTATTTTGCCCTTCCCAATTGTAAGCGTCCAAGTAATATCGAGAGTAGTCCAATGAATGTGCAGATTTTTGTGCAATCTCTTCGGCTATCTGTATCAATTCTCGCTTTGCTATATATGCATCTGAAATATTCACGAGTCCCATTGAAAGAATTAAGGCAATCAAGAACAAGGCTGTTACGAAGACTGCTATTGAGCCTTCTTCTCTTCGTAATTTATTCCAGTTAAGAATTCCCCTTGAACTTTGAAGAAATCGCATTTGATGTTTTTCTAGTGTCTTGTCTAATCTCTCCATTTGTCTACACTTTCCCGGGTCCTACTGATGAATTTTTTGCCCGATCCAAGTTGCTGGGCACGAACAATAATTTCGACAGTATTCCCATTCGCCAAACAAGGATTTCCAGAACAATGAACTTCAACTATAGGAGCAGACTTGAAGTGATCTTTTCGAAAGAGTGAATTCTCGAACTCATGACGAATCACTTCGATGCGAGCATTGGCGATCTCTTCACTTCCGCTCGATACATAAGCTCTGGCTAGTTGACGTGAATAGTTTTGGATATCAAAGCGCGAGTGCGAATCCTGATAGACATTCGTTAGGTAGATGACTAGAGGAAGGAAGAGAGGGAGAGCCAGCAGGAGAAATTCGACTATTGCAGAACCTTCGTCGGAGGAAATTTTGAGGCCGAGTTGCGTGATCATTCTTTTGAATCTATAACTACGAGTTCTCATCTACTGCAATTCCTGTCGTCTCGAAATCGTCGCCACCGATCAATAAAGGGGTGATCGCATGTGATCGTTGGAGAGTTCTTCTGATTAGGAGTGAACCTCCCCCGGGAAGCGGTTTTCGGGTGAGAATTGTTCCTAAATTTGAATTCCCGTAGAGAGCCCCTTTAGAGACTTCGCCCTGAAGGATATTGAGCTCCGCACTTCGAGTTATCACAGAAGCGACTATTTGAATGACGCAAAGAAAGAGAATGATAGTTGGTATCAAAACCAGTGAACTTTCTGTCAGCCCCTGTTCTTCGCCTAATATTCTAGAAACATTCCTTGATCGTAATTTCCATTGAGACTTGTCTCGGGAAAATCGGTATTTACCTAACATTGTTCATCGAATCCAATGAATTTCGCAGGATCGCGGAAAGCCTAGGCTGAGCAATTGTCCATATTGCCGTCACGAGAGCTGTTGTCATGAGTACAACTAGCACCCAACCTGGCACGTCTCCTCTTTCGCCCACGCGAATCTTTTGAGCGACGGATCGAATTCGTATTGGAAAAGTTGCCAATATTGAATCAACTATTCTTGTTGCGATCTCCTTGATTAACATGAAACTATTCAAGGCTGTTGCCAATAAGTAAAGTTGAGAAATTTCAGAACTTTTCTTTAGGCTTTGATTTAGCATTTTCATATATTTACCTTTTCTATTTCGATCGTTGTGGATTCTTCGTTAGCACGTTTTAATCGTTGTGGATTCTTCGTTAGCACGTTTTAATCGTTGTGGATTCTTCGTTAGCACGTTTTAATCGTTGTGGATTCTTCGTTAGCACCATTCAATGGTTGGTTTCTTTTACCTTTTTCCTCCTTATTGGAGTTTGATGAATAATTAGATGATGCTTTGTCCCAACGCCACGTATGAAGGCCATAAGGCAAAGAGAATTGAAATGGGAAGAATTAGGAAGACCACTGGAATCATCAGGGCGATTTCGACTTTTCCAGCTTGACGAAGCAGGTTGGCTTTTTGCGCGCTTCGGATCTCCTCAACTTGTCTTGAAAGAACATCGCTTAGCGAGGAGCCGCGTTCTATTGAAATAATTAGTGAGTCGCAGAAACGGCGTATCGGCAATGATTCATTTTGCCTACTCAGCTCTTCTAGTGCGCTTTTTAGATTTCCACCTTTTTGAAGGCTTTTACTAATGCTTCGAAGTTGTGACGGAAATTCGCCATGTGAGACTCCACTGATTTTCAGAAGAGCGCTAGCTGGACTCTCGCCGGCAGAAACCAGAATTGAGAACAACTCCACGATGGAAGGTAGCTCCTGCTCAGACGTTTCCTGCCTACGTCGGCTCTCCCGCTTTTCACCTTTATTTAGCCAATACAAGTAGGCCAGTAAGCCAACGAATCCTAGGAGGATCGATCCAGATTTTGCACCGGCCATATAACAAAGAGCAAGCACTCCCAGATAGATTGAAAGTATTCGCCCATGAACTCTTACGAGCGTAAGCAATGAAGATAGCTTAGAAGTGTTCCTCGTTGTGACATCTCGGCCTATTGGTAATTCCCCCGACGCTAATCTATTAATTTTTAGACTTGGTGAATTACCTTTGATTGACATCGATTGATTGAAGTTAGAGTAATCATCGTGAAAGTTTTTAAAAGGATCTGAATTCTCTTTTATAAGGAGAGAAATTGAATAGATTATTAGCGGCGATAGCAGCAACAATGTCAAAACATTAATATTTAGGATGTTGTTCATATTCCGAAGACCCTTGGCGCCTGTTGCATTGAACCAACTTTTCGCATCCAAAAATAAGCTATGAAAGTTAAACTTGCTCCGACTCCCAGTACTACGGCTCCGGAGGTACTTGAATAGGCACTTACAGCATCTGGCTGAGATGCAAGCATCAGTAAGAGCGCCCACGGTGCTACCGATGCAATCGAGGCAGAGTTCCGAACCCATCCATGTCTGGCTGAAATCTCATCTCGTGTAGCCAAATCTGATCGAATGTAGTCACTCAGAACTCTTAGAGTGATCGAGGTATCTCGACTTCCAGATTGAGAGGCAAAAATCAAGACTGTACATACTTGATCAGCAATCGGATCTTTGAATTCTCGCTGAAGATTTTTCAAACTAACTGAAAGATTGAGTCCCATATTTACATCTGATTTAAATTTTTCAAAGAAGGTTCGAAACCCCGCAGGACCTCTCATGCTTAGTGAAATTAGGGTCTCTGCTAACGAGAGCCCTGAATTCAGGCCAGAAATAATATGATCAAGTGTTTCTGGCCATAATTTTTGTAAATTACCCAGATGTTTCTTTTTCGAACCTTCTAATGCCAACACGGGAATTCCCGTACAAACGGTGGCAAAGGGGATAGCAATAACTATGGACCGAGTTGCAAAAAAAGCAATTACGAATCCGATTGCAATCGCGCCCAAATACAAGAGGATTGACCTTGTCGGGAGGGGCATGGAGACTCTCGCTTTTCTCCCTTGACCCGAATGGCCAAGTTTGAGCGAGTGCTCACTTGTTGAGTTTTCATTTTGCAGCCCTTGCTTCGAAGTGTGGGCATGAGATAAATAGATCTCTAAAGGGACTTGTTTCCGATGTTCAAGACCATAAAAGACTCCCCATGTAAGCAGAGCCACAACAAGAGCTGAAATCAATGGGTGATAAATCCAAAAACTCATTTGTAATCCCTTTCGAAAATTCGGCGCGGATCGCCCCAGCTGGTCTCATAAATTCCAAGGCCAGAGTTGTATTTGTAAAGCGGCTCTATCTCCACTCTCCCATTTTCAATTCGACCAGTTACTTGTGCGATCTCCATAAGGCGGCGAGAGCCTGTTGAATCGATTGCAACATGAAGAACTAGATCTATACCTGACGCAACAATTGGTGCAATGAAGGCAGAGGAAATATTTTCTCCTGCCAAAAGAGGCAATGTCTGAATTTTTGTGATGGCATCTCTTGCCGAATTTGCGTGAATTGTTGCCATTCCTGGAAGTCCTGAGTTCAATGCAATAAGTAAATCGAGGGATTCGGCCTCGCGAATTTCACCTACTACGATCTGTGTCGGTCTCATTCGTAGTGCTTCCTTGATTAGCTTTCGCATGGGTATTTCACCTTCGCCCTGAAGATTCGGTCCACGAGTTTGAAGGGCTACGCAATCTGCCACTCGAGGTTTTAACTCAAAGACTTCTTCGATGGTTATTACTCGGCTTTTTGTTGAAAGGGCTCCAACAAGAGCATTGAGAAGAGTTGTTTTACCGGCCTGCGTAGAACCACTCACAAGAATATTCATCCCCGCTTGAACTGCTGAGGTTAAGAAGCCCGCTTCCTCTAGAGTCATTACATTCATTTCGGAGAGCTCGGTAAGTGACTTTCCTCTAAGTAAGTGTTTACGAATATTCACAGCCCAGTGCTGAGCGGTTACTTCAGGAATCGCTACATGAAGTCGACTTCCATCCGGCAATCGGGCATCGACAAATGGGTTTGAAAGATCAAGTCTGCGTCCTCCCCACATGAGTAGCCGCTCAATAAGATTCTTTACATCTTGTGAGTTAAGTACCAAGTTTGTTAATTGGCTAAGTCCTGACTTTGCAACGAAAACTCGATTCGGCGAATTGAGCCAAATCTCTTCTATTTCTGGATCATCCATAAATTCTTGCAATGGCCCAAAAGCGGAACCTTCAATTGCCGGTCTAATATCTACAACATTTGTACTCATGGGCGAATAGAACTACGAGGAACAAGGGCGCGGATTAATTCTTAACTCTCGCTGTGGATAACTCCCAAGAGATAGATTTCTAAAGAAGGCTACGGAGAGTCAAAGTAAATTGAATCGATCCGAGCGAGCCAATCTAATCGACTCTCCCCAGATAGTCTGGCCAATATCTGAACTCGATAAATTGGTGCATCCTTCTTTTTCGCACGAAGAATGCGATCTACTGCGACTGCGCATTCTGACTCCGTGCCATGAAGGACCGCCCAGAATCCTCTCGTTGACATCCTGGCAAAGTAGTCGGAATCACGGATTGATTGTGCGATAGTTTCCGAGAGTTTCAATACATCACCCTCATGTGCTTCCTCTGAAATTCTAAATGTTACAACTGCGAGGTTTGGTTTAAGCAAGCCTCGGTCAATCATGGCTATTGATTTTCGTAAGTTCCGAATGAAGTTCGATGGTGTAATCGTCCTAGTAAGTAAGTCAATCCTTCCATCATTAATTATTTTGATAGCTGATCCACTTATTGCCCTATCTGCCAAGTCCTCTGAACCTCTCAGTTTCCTGCCAATCCCACCTGGAAGATCCACAGGTTTCTTCACAGTTGTTGGAAACTTTGAAGAAGATAAGTTTGAGTTTTTATCCACACGTGTAGATTATGTTTCAAAACGAGGTGTGGGAATGGCATTCTTCAATTAGGTGAAATTGAACTCTAAATAAATGAAATTGTGTACCGCTCGTTAGTTCAATGTGCGATTTTCTTTAGATAACATTCCCCCATGGCACTCTCCAATTCCCAATACCAATTCGCTCGCACATGGGCATTTCGGCTATTGCGCGTTGAATCCATACTCCTCATGGCTGTACTTCCATATTTGGGAATTCTTGCGATCGCCGGTCAAGTGAAGAAGCCTTTGGCGCTGATAGGCGTCCTGCTATTTGCAGCCGCTGGTTCTGTTGGATTGTGGTTCGCGGCCAAAGGATTTAAAGATGGCAAGGCATACGGTCGAGCACCCGCAGTGTTGGCAAATGGAATTGCACTTGGCGTAGCAAACTTTATGCGGGGAGGCGAGTTCTATCGCGGTGCGGTTTTCCTTGGATTATTAGCTGCTGTGACACTGGTTGTTTCGTTATTTGGTTATCGCGAATAAGTAAAAGTCCATAAAACTTATTAAGTCAATAATTAACTATGCTCAATCATAAGTGAGAAATAATTAGTGAGAAATAATTAGTGAGAAATGACTAATTTGAGATAACTAATTTGAGATAACTAATTCTTGAAAATTACTACCAATCAATAATTTCTTTATCTTCCCAGAATAATCCGGTCTTACTTAAAAGTGGATCCCCACTACTCGCATCAAACTCCCTCGTCGCAAGCCAGATCGCTGTATCTGCACCTTCGCGCGCAGAACGTGGCGCATCAGCCCCGCCCATATCGGTGCGACTGTGATTTGGACATGTGGCATCAACTAGTAAACCGCGAGCGCCGAGATTTGTTTCGTGGGCAAGATTGCGCACGAGCGCATTCACTCCAGCTTTACTGATGCGATAAGGGGCGAGTCCGCCAGTATTTCCAGGACCAGACATCCGACCCAGACAGGCAGTGAAAATAATGATCCGACCATTGCGCGCCTCGGCCATTGCAGCACCAATGGTATTGACGGCGATAAAAACAGAATCCAAATTAATTGCCATTACTCGTCGCCACTCTTCGGTAGTGGTGCGAAGTGTCTTCGACATTTTTTCACTCATCACGCCATGGGCGAGCACAAGAATTTCTGGAATGCCATAGGTGGCAAGAATTTCATCGCAGGCGGTGCGAGTAGCGCTGAGATCTTCCAGATCAACTGTGCGGAATTCACATCCGAGTTCTGCCGCTGTTGCGCGAGCGCGCTCTAAATCCTTACTAACGATGAGAACCCGAAAGCCTTTCGCCGCTAATTCTTTGGCAACTTCATAACCCAGGCCGCGAGACCCTCCGGTAATGACGGCAAGAGCGCCGGGGGTTGGGGCCATTGATGATGGTGATGTCATGGCGGCACTCTGCCAAGAATTCGCCGATGAGCAAGCCAAAGCACCGAAAATGGGTCGAGCATCACATCTCAGATCTGCCCACCCTCGCCCACGGGGGAAGCCAGCCCCATGGATCACTTATAGACTTTGGCTATAAGAGGTATTCCCAATTCATGCACATGCAGAGAAATCGGAGCATCGCCAGTGTCGGCAACAGGAGCTAATACGCCTGCGAACCATTTCGGTGGATCTTTTGGTCCCAATGAATGGCTTGTCGATGAGATGTATGAAAAATATTTAGCGGATCCCGCGTCAGTAGATAAAGCTTGGTGGGATTTCTTCTCGGATTACGCGCCTCTCGCATCAAAGTCTTTAACACCTGGCCTTCCTACATTGTCCGATGCGCCTAAAGGTGGAACTCCGCCACTTCCTAAGGCCGCTGTGAAATCTGGTGAAGTGCCTGTTGTTCCGGTAACCGCCCAAAAAGTTTCTCCCGTGTCATCACCAGTTATTCCTCCCGTGTCATCACCAGCACCCGTAAAAGAGACGGTCACACCTGCCATGAACCAGCACATCCCGAATACTCCTGCCGTCAATGCCGCGGCCACTCCTACTCCTGCCGATCCGGTGGTGAAACCAATCCCCACATTGGTAACACCAAGCGCATCAACAGTAGAGACCATCCGAGGTGTAGCAGCGCGAGTGGTGCAGAGTATGGAAGCGTCACTCACCGTTCCGACCGCGACATCTGTTCGCGCAATTCCTGCAAAATTAATGATCGATAATCGCACAGTTATTAATAATCACTTAAAGCGTGGCCGTGGTGGCAAAGTTTCCTTCACCCACATCATTGGTTATGCAATGGTCAAGGCAATGCGTGCGATGCCAGAGATGAACGCATCTTTTACTGAATCAGAAGGTAAGCCAGCAATCGTTCGCCCTGAGCACATTAACTTGGGTATTGCGATCGACTTGGCCAAGCCAGATGGAACTCGCCAATTGTTGGTCCCATCTATTAAGGGTTGCGAAGAGCTTGATTTTGGTCAGTTCTGGGCTTCCTATGAAGAGACTGTTCGCAAAGCTCGCACTGGAGCGCTCACGGTTGAAGATTTCGCTGGCACAACGGTCTCACTCACCAATCCAGGCACTATCGGCACTGTCCACTCTGTGCCACGTCTTGTGCAAGGACAGGGATTGATTCTTGGTGTCGGTGCAATGGATTACCCAGCAGAATTTGCGGGCGCAAATGAAGAGACTTTGGCACAACTTGCAATCAGCAAAGTGATCACACTTACCTCTACTTATGATCACCGCATTATTCAGGGAGCCCAATCTGGCGACTTCTTGCGCCGGATCAACGATATTTTGCTCGGTGAAGGTGGCTTCTATGACGAGATTTTTGCCGCGCTTCGCATCCCTTACGTTCCCATTCGTTGGGTGCAAGATATTTCAACATCTGCAGAGAATCAGCTAGATAAAGTTTCGCGCGTACAGCAATTGATCAACGCTTACCGCACCAGCGGCCACTTAATGGCAGATATCGATCCCCTCGAATATAACCAGCGCTCACATCCAGATCTTGATGTTGTTAATCATGGCTTGACGCTTTGGGATTTGGATCGCGAATTTCCGACCGGTGGATTTGGTGACAAGCCAGTTCTTCCACTTCGTAAAATTCTTGGAAAACTCCGTGATTCTTATTGCCGCATGATCGGTGTGGAGTACATGTATATCTCCAGCCCGCAGGAACGTCAGTGGATTCAAGAACATGTAGAAGTGGGCGCCCCTCGCACACCCCGGGAAGAACAACTTCGCATCTTGCGCAAACTCAATAGCGCTGAAGCATTCGAATCGTTCTTGCAGACAAAGTATGTGGGCCAGAAGCGCTTCTCGCTCGAGGGCGGCGAATCAGTTATCCCGATGCTCGATGCAATTATTTCTAGCGCAGCCAATTCAGGTCTCGATGAAGTGTGCGTCGGTATGCCGCACCGTGGGCGCCTCAATGTCTTGGCCAATATCGGTGGTAAGTCCTATGGCCAGATCTTCCAAGAATTCGAAGGACATTACGCCGAAAACCAAGTCCATGGCTCTGGCGATGTGAAGTATCACTTGGGTACAGCAGGAACTTTTACTGCTGAATCTGGTGCAACAACCAAGATTTACTTAGCGGCCAACCCTTCTCACTTGGAAGCTGTTAATCCGGTACTCGAAGGAATCGTTCGCGCTAAGCAAGATGCGCTGAATGTGAAAGATGCATATTCAGTAATGCCAATTCTGATTCACGGTGATGCTGCATTTGCGGGCCAAGGTGTCGTTGCCGAAACCTTGAACTTGTCACAGCTTCCGGGCTATCGCACTGGCGGAACAATTCACATCATTATTAATAACCAAGTGGGATTCACAACTTCACCAAGCTCTGCTCGCTCATCTCGTTACTCCACAGATGTTGCCAAAATGATTGAAGCACCTGTCTTCCATGTCAATGGTGATGACCCAGAGAGCGTTGTTCGCGTTGCTCGAATTGCATTTGAATATCGCCAAGCATTTAAGAAAGATGTTGTGATCGATATGGTTTGCTATCGCCGTCGCGGTCATAATGAGGGCGATGAGCCAAGCTTTACTCAGCCATTGATGTATAAATTAATTGATGCCAAGCGCTCTACTCGCAAGCTCTATACCGAGGCACTTATCGGTCGTGGAGATATTACGGTTGAAGAAGCAGAAGTAGTTTTGCGAGATTACCAAGCACAACTCGAATCTGTATTCGCTGCTGTACACAATGTGGAGCCTGAAACTTCTCCGCTCCAAGTTCCTGTCACATTGGCCCCTGATCAAGTGCAGACCGCGGTCGATGAAGCCACACTTCGCCGAATCGCTGCCACCCAAGCCGCGACTCCAGAAGCATTCGTGATCCATCCCAAGCTTGCGCCACAACTCGCAAAGCGTGTGGAGATGTTGGATGAAGGCACCGTTGATTGGGCTGCTGGCGAAATGCTTGCAATGGGCTCACTCTTGCTGGAAGGACACTCGATCCGCCTTTCTGGTCAAGATGTTCGACGCGGAACATTTTCCAATCGTCATGCGGTCGTCATCGATCAAAACACCAGCGAGCCATGGACACCGCTTCGCTCACTGATCACCGATGAGAATCAATTCTTCGTCGTTGATTCATTGCTCTCAGAATATGCAGTGATGGGCTTTGAATATGGATATTCCGTTGTGCGCGATAACGCACTTGTGATGTGGGAAGGCCAATTCGGAGACTTCGCCAATGGCGCTCAGACTGTGATTGATGAGTTCATCTCATCAGCGCTTCAAAAGTGGGGCGAGCGTTCCTCTCCTGTACTTCTCTTGCCTCACGGCTATGAAGGACAGGGTCCGGATCACTCATCTGCACGTATCGAGCGCTATCTCGCATTGTGTGCCGAACTCAATATGACTGTCGCACAACCCTCCACACCCGCCAGCTATTTCCATTTGCTTCGTTGGCATATGAAGAATCCGGCACGGCGTCCACTTATTATCTTCGAACCAAAATCTATGTTGCGTCTCAAAGCTGCAGCATCTGGTCTCACCGATTTCACCCAAGGACAATTCCGCCCAATCATTGATGATGAGACAGTTTCAAATGCAACTCGTGTCATCTTCTGTTCTGGCAAGGTCTATTACGACTTAATCGCCGAACGCGCAAAGCTTGGCGAGAACTCCACTGCAATCGTTCGCGTTGAGCAGTTGTATCCATTCCCTTCAGCCGAATTCGCTGCCATTGCTGCAAAGCATCCACAAGCAAATCTGCTCTGGGTCCAAGATGAACCTGCTAACCAAGGCCCATGGCCATTTGTTGCACTCACCACGCAAGAGATCCTCGATGGTCGCACACTCCGTCGCGTCTCTCGACGTGCTACTGCTTCACCTGCAACGGGAAGCCATCACTTGCATGAAGAGGAGCAGAAGGCGCTCATCATGGAGGCTTTCTCTCGCTAGCTCGTTACTTCGAAAACCCGGTGAGGAATGGGGAGAAGAAATCTCCATTCCACCAACCTCGATGTAAAACGATATTGAACGTCACGGTCAATAAGGACATGATTCCTAACGTCATAATTCCAAAATTCATTCTCTTATTTTGTTTAAGAGTTAATTTATCTTTAAGAGTTAATTTTTGTATTAGCTCAAATGCAAAGAGAATAACGATTAACATTTGAATTGCCCCCTACGCATGGTACAGGATGAGCCCTGAACCCACAGAGTATGTGACAAGAAGTAAAGCTGACGGTGCAGATGCTGGAGCGGTTGCAACAAATACAACTATTGCCAGAATATCTCCTACAAATCCACACCAACCACATTCATGAAATGAAGTTTCTTCAAAGGTTTCTGAACTTAAGGTGGATTGATACGTTTTGATGACAGCTCCCATCTTAAATTGCGTTGAATTCGATTTGAAAACTATGCAGCCCTTTTTGAAAGTAAATCTACATTCAGTTCCCTTGAAATTGAGGACGATATCTTGTTGTGAAAGCATCGATATTTGCTTCTGAGTAAATTCAGCTAATTTCGGAAATTTTCTAATCTTGACTGAGCTAACTGGCAAAAGGGTATTACTTTTCAAATTTGAATTATTTTTCAATGTTTTAATTGATGTGACTTGGCTTAGTAATGGCAAATCCGATGATGCATGACCTTCCGAAACGCCAATCTGAGCGCAAAGTAAGAATGCAACACCAATAGAAATTCCCTTTTTCTTTAAATTGTAATTCATTTGAGTTCTCCAATTCATCATAGTTAGCTTGAATTGGGAAACTATTTTTAAATTGAAATCAAGTCCATACCTATCGTGTCAATATATATACACAATTATGTTAGTTTCGCTGTGGATTAGAGAGATCTAAAGGAATTTAAGTAGGCATATTTGCCAAATTAAACTTTCCTATATCTAATTAGTAAGACTCCGACAATCTCTACCGGCTTAAGTGCGCCCCAATGGCGTGAATCAGTTGAGGCATCCTTGTTATCGCCCTCGACCCAAATGCCGAATTCATCGCCAGAGATTCCACCAGTGGCATCAATTTTGGTCACACGCTTAACTTGAAGAATATCGCGCGGTGATTCATCGCCAGTTAGCCAGCCAAATGCCTGACGTTGAATTAAGACCACTTTCCCTGAAATATTGCGAATCTTTGTGCGACCTTTGGAGGATCGCGAGGAGAGGCGCACCGTTCGAAATAAGAGCCAATCGCCATCGTTATATGCCGGGGCCATGGAGTCGCCCACTACGCGAACGCTCTTGATGCCGATCATGTGCCAAGTATCCCAAAATCTTGAGTCTGCGATAGGGATCTCGCCATAGTATTCTTCGAGTATTCAGTAGGAGTAACCACCAATCTCACAATGGAGAGCATATGAAACTTTCATCAGTATTCACAAGAGTTCTAGAACCAAAGTCAGTCGCATTCGCTCACTGCGATCTTCCATGCGGAATCTATGATCCAGCACAGGCAAAGATCGAAGCACAATCAGTAAAAGCAGCAATGGAAAAATATGCAGCTTCTACCGATGGTGATTTCAAATCACGCGCTGTTGCAGTCAAGGAAGAGCGTTCTGAGATGGTCAAGCACCACCTCTGGGTTCTCTGGACTGACTATTTCAAGGCTCCCCACTTCGAGGCATATCCACAACTCAACACATTGTTCAACGAGGCAACAAAGCTTGCTGGCGCAGGTGGCACAAAGGGCACCAACGATGTTGCAGTTGCTGACAAGTTGATCGGAAAGATCGATGAGATCGCAGAGATCTTCTGGGCGACAAAGAAGGCTTAGTTCTTAGCAATCCTAAATGAGAAAGGCTCCTGAGAAATTAGGGGCCTTTTTTATTTGCCTAAAGAAAATATCAGCTGGCCTCATTCATCATCGATTCAGCCGCGATTCTGGCCATATAAGAGACCCGATCCACCAGCTTTCGATTTATACGTGCACTGCAAATCAAACGAGTTCCGTGATGCACTTCCACATTAAAGTGAAAAATACTTCCATCAACTTCCACACAGGTCGCATGGGCGCGAATCTCGGCATTAACGCCGACCGCGGCCGATGGCGTCATTGAAATATCAACGGTGAAAGATGTCTCGCCAGGAGAGAAATGTTCAGCCAGAGCGGCGCTGCATGCGCCTTCCATTAAATTAAGAAGTGTTGTTGTGGCCAGTACTGGCAAATCATTGAGGGCCTGTGCAACCGAGGTATCAGCAGGACGCACCACAAGGCTCGCCATACCGATGGCGCCACGGGCCTCGTCTAGATTCATAAGGGTTAACTTACATAGAGTTCAATATTTTTCTACGGAACCTCAAGGGCAAATAGCGAAGTTCTTTAGCAGAAAATGGGTTTCTTGTGTGCTCTGGAACTAGAAAGAAGGAAATTCGCCGCGGAACTCAGTTGAACTTTGGATTTCAATGGTGGTCTGCGCGCCGTTTTCATCGATGATGGTGGTGGTGATCTCGGTGCGTGAGAATTGAACGGAGGTCGTTGAAGATGCCATTTGTGAAGCGAGTGCTTGAGTCTGTGCTGCAATCAGCGCCTGAAGTTCGGCAGGTGCTTCCTCGCGACAACTCTGACCTAGGCGTGCTTTCATAGCAGTCAATACGGCGCTCTCGCGATCGAGAATGTCATGACATGGGGGGCATTGCTCGAAATGGATCTCAATCTCTGCATGAGTAGGAATATGACTTAATCCCTGGAATACAAAACCATTAATTTCAATAACTGGAACAAGGGCGCCATCAATAATTTCTTCATGAGTTACAAAATCACTGTTCTGAGTTAACTCATGGAGCGCATTAATCTCATTATCAATAAAGAGAAGAAGCACTTGCGCTACATCATTGCAAGGTAGGTCATGTGGATTGCCGCAGCTCATGATATATCCTCCTGTTCGTCATCAGGAGTTTGTGGGCTCGATATGGAAAGTTTTGTAGTGCCATTTCGGGCAGCGCCATTCATTCCGCGCGATTTAGCAAAGTCGGCAAGTGATTCCCGGAGCAATTTGCGCCCACGGTGAAGCCGAG